>JAKEHC010000139.1 GCA_022615255.1 Candidatus Dadabacteria bacterium
AAAACGGCACAGTTGCAGCAACTACAGAAGCAAAGCTCCTTCTTTCTAATAAGACTATTTTTGAATAAAGCCCTAACCCCAATTTGGGCAACCGTGGTTCGACTGGCTCACCACAGGCAAGGGTTGCCCCTACATTTGAATGCACCGCCCATAATATCGTCTGAGACCCTTTTAGCTAATTCTGTTTATTCTTCCCAAATCCTCTGCCACCATTCACGATCGTCCTTTTTAAGTCTTCTTTCTATTTTCATCCTTTTTCGAATGTCATTAATATTCCTTCCCGTCAGGTTGGCAAGCGCCCTAGCCTCTTCCTCTCGGCGTTCATGAAGATGCCTTTTATATATTTTCGCCGCCCCACATCTATCGTCTCCAGTCCAGGGATGACGGAGAACATATCGTCCTTGAAAGTTTGTCCGATCCCCCGTCTCTTGAAAGACCAGGTCCTCGGGGAAATGCTCGGCATCGTAGCGTACATGAAGACGCGTAATAAACACATCCTGAGCCCCGGCAGACCCTGGCAAGAGGGGTTGAGGATTATCATTAACCCAAAATACTCCTAGATCGCCCAGTTCTTTCGCTGAAAGAGGATCAGCAGCGCATGGATCGCACCAGCTCATGTCCCAAGCGTATTCCAAGAACACAGCCCCCATATTTTCCTTTTTCACCTGCTCGTTGAACATTGCTCGGTAGAAATCAGCAAATTCACCCTTGATATATAGAGGCAAATCCATTCCACTCGGCAGTTTAACAGTTCGGTAGTTGGTGGTCTCGACGCGCCCCTTTCGATTTAAAATATATATAAAAAGCTCTTGTGGCCCATTGGCGTTTATAGTCCCCAGCCGAATCGGCAACATAAACTTTGGCGATTCGTACGCCACTTGAATTGGGCGTAAATAGTTGAATCCCAGCCTAGAATGCTCCTTGAGATTTACCTTGGCAATGAAAAAACGCATCTTCTGCTTTATATAACTTCCCAAAATATCACCCGCACCCTCGGGAATCCGGTATCCATTTTCCTTAAGCCAGGTTTCTAGACCCTCGCTGTATTTTGCGGAGAGAATTACAATATCGTATTCGCCAACCATGTATTTGGCTTCAATAGTCACTCCAAAACTTTTCTCTTCGGACTGAGCCCGATCCGACGCTGGTGCCGACATCTCCTTATACGCCATGATCGGTGGCGAGCAGGGGTTTTCATCAAAATACTCTACTAAACGCGGTGCTGAATAGGCGTCCAGATGATCTATCAGCGCTTTGTTAGCGATGTGGATCTGCTCCCTTTCGATGAATGTGGGCACGGGAATTACGATTACGAACTCTTTAGGATCGCCTTTGTAATCGTTAGCCATTGTTAGCGCTGTTTTGTCTCCATCCCTCACGATCACAACCTGCGATGCCTTGTTGAACAATTTTGTATCTGCCTTTGCCACATAGAATCCGCAAAAACTAGATGCCGATTCAGGTAAAAGGGCAGTGCCCAGCAATACCGCAGTTAAGAATAAATTCAGTCTCATGCAAGTACCTCCTGTTTTTCAAGAATCAGTTTTGTTTTTACTTTTTCCCATTCATAACGATTTCCCGGTAAAAGCCGATCAATCAAAGGAACAAAAGGGGATAAGGACGCAAGAGACCAGAGTAGTCCATTGGTTCGGTAAAGCAGAAAATGAATTATGAAAGCCCCTACTGCTATAAGAAACGCGAATAAAATTCTTCCTCTCCTTGAATCAGGGGTGGTTTTTGGGTCAGAAATCATGAAAAAGCTGAAGATTAAAAGAGCGCCGCTTTGAATCTGATGAATGGGTATGCTTAAGGGATCGCCAAGCCATAGTGCCCGACAGAGAAGAAAAGAAACATAAAACCCCAAAAAAGCATAGGTTACATCGCTCCTTGATGCTCGATTTACAACAAGCCCCCCGAGACAGGCTATAAGAAAGCCGAGGAGCGCTGCACTTCCCCACTGACCCGGAGAAACCCAAACTAGATCGGTAAAAAGCATCATGGTAACGAGGCCGAAGTTTGTCGGGTTAAATATATGTTTTCCTCTCAACCGCAGTGTGAATTTACTCGCAATTGTTATAAAGGCAGCCGCGATAACCAATGGATAGTAATTAGTGCGAAGGAGTAGACAAAGGGATAATCCTGAAATAAGGGAGCTTCTAGGATCGAACTTAGGTAGCTTAAAAACATAAGTACAAATATATTGTGTTAGGAGAACTGCAACCAAGATTGTGACAGCTTGCGTAGCGCTAACCTCGAAGTCGAGCCACCCAACCCCATATATAAGAAGCGCTACCAAAACAGTTATCTGGTATACACGTGGGTCATATCGCCAGAATTTTGTAAAAAACCGTGTAGCCCCTGAACTTAATATCAGAGGTGTTTTGGCTTTAATGAACAGGAAGAAACAATAAAGCCTCAGACAATTTTGGACCAAGATAATAGATAATACGATTTATAAGGACCTAAGTTTTAAAACAAGGAAAAGTCTACTTTTATAACCCTATGGCTTTTAGATTAAATCCCGCATTAAATTCCTCCTTCGACTGACCCTTCGCTTTGCTGGGTGGCCTACCACTGCTCCCAATGACACTGTTTCGGGAAGGATAGCCCTCGGGGGCAAGCCTAACGCTGATCAACTACTACTGCAAAGTCGGCTCATTGCGCTATGGAAGCGCTCTCATCTTTACGAGAATTCGCGGCTGGAAGCCGCTCTTACAAAAGGGAATGTCTGTTTATAAGCAGAGAACCTACTGCTGCGCAAGGAGTTTTTTAAACTCTTCTGTAAGCACAGGAATAAACTGGAATAGGTCAGTTACGACACCGTAATCGCATTTCTGAAATATAGGTGCGTCTTGGTCCTTGTTGATTGCAACAATCACCTTCGATGACCCCATTCCAGCAAAATGCTGGACCGCGCCCGATATAGCAACCGCAATATAAAGCGTTGGTGAAACTACCTTTCCAGTTTGTCCCACCTGCATCTCGTAGGGGACAAATCCCGAATCTACCGCGGCACGCGAGGCGCCTGCAGCAGCGCCAATTGCATCAGCGAGATCGAAAATAAGATAAAAATTTTCTCCATTTCCCATTCCGCGCCCGCCAGAGACGATTCTATCTGCTTCTGTAAGCTCTGGCCTTGTAGATTCTTTTCTTTGGACTTCAACCGTTTTCGTTGAGATTTGTTCAGGTTTAATGTCAATGGATTCATTTATAACCTCCGCACTTTTAGGCGACTCTTCGGGCTTAAATGAGTTTGGTCTTATTGTAGTCATCATAGGTTTATGATCTAGAAATTCAACTGTGGCAATAGATTTCCCTGAATACATATAACGCTTAACCTTCAGTCTCTTATCATCAGTTAGGTCTAAGTCAATAGCATCTAGAGTCAGTCCCGCTCCTACACTGGCGGCAGCTCTAGGCAGGTAGTCCTGGCCGATAGATGTGTTTCCTGTAACAACAACAAGAGGTTGATGTTTTTTAATCAATTCCGAGAGAGCTATCGAGTAACCTTCAGGAGAATAATCTTTTAAAAGCTCATTATCAACAACGTAAACCTTTTCCGCCCCATATTTCCCTAACTCTGCTGCAAGACCAGACACTCCAGA
>JAKEHC010000140.1 GCA_022615255.1 Candidatus Dadabacteria bacterium
AACAATGTGTTTGTTGTATCTTCGCTCAGGGAGGCGCTAAGCCTCAAAGATGAGATTGAAAACGGCGCCTCTTTTGTCACAATGTCAGGCGACATGCTCGATTATACAGGCGCGATAACGGGCGGGCTCAATACCGAAGGCGTCTTTGAGAGAAAAAGGGAAATTGAAGAGCTAACCGTTGAGACTAAAAACCTGGAAGCCCTGCTATCAGGGATTTCAAAAGAAATGGAGTCAAATCAGGAAGAGGTTGAAAGGCTCCAGTCTAATCTCAGGGATCTCGAAAATGAGTTTGTAGAGATTGAGATAAAGGGAGCCGAGATTAAAGCGGATATCGCTAATCTGCAGGATAATCTTTCTAAAACTAATATGAGGCGCGAGGTAGTAGAATTTGATTTAAAGGAGATAGATTCAAACCTCCTGGATACGGGAGGAAGGCTTAAAGAAACGCTCGCGGCTATAAAACAGGTTGAGGGAGAGAAGATATTTCTTGAGGGAAAATACTCTCAGCTAAAGGAGAGCGTCCAGAAGTCGGAAGAGGAAGAAAGGAATCTTGAAAGGGAGATCACAAGCCTTAAGGTTGAGATAGCCGCCTTCATAGAAAAGGAAAAAAGCATCGAAGAGGACCTGGGCGGGTTGGAAACGAGGCGGAAGGACATAATAGGCAGGATTGAGCTTGAGGCAAAAGAGATTCAAAAGAAAAGGCAGGACAAGCTTAATTTTATCAAAAAGGAAGAGGATGCAAAGCAATATGTTAAAACTCTTTTATCCCTTCTTAGCGGAAGGGATGAAGAGCTTTTAGCCGAGAAAAACAAGAAGGATGAGCTTTTATTAAAAATTAAAGCCCTCGAAGAAGAGAAAGAGAGATTGGGAGAAGAGATGAAGGGGGTTGAAAAGGAGGTCAGCGCTTCCGCCCTTCAGTTAAACGGAATTCAAATCGAGATTGAGCATCTTAAGGGTGAAATTCAAGAAAAGGGATTATCTCCTGGTGTATCCGGTGATAACGAAGCCCTTTTGCCTCAGGTTCCGGATGATCTGAGGAGGTCAGGGACCCTGGGAGAAGAAGCCAGGCTAAAGAGACTCAAGGAAAAGATAGAAAAATTCGGTCCCGTAAACCTGCTTGCCCCCGAGGAGTACAAGAATCTTGAAGAAAGGGCGAAATTTTTAACAGCCCAAAATGAGGATTTGGTTAATGCTATATCATCACTTAAGAAAGCTATGAATAAGATAGACAGGGAGTCTGAAAAAAGGTTTAACGCCACATTTGAGGTTCTGAATAAAAGGTTTCAGGAGGTGTTCAGTAGGATATTTAGAGGCGGTGAGGCAAAGCTCGTTCTTACAAACGACGAAGACCTTCTTGAAACAGGCGTGGATGTTATGGTAAGACCGAGAGGAAAGAGGTTTCAATCCGTGAGCCTGCTCTCAGGCGGGGAAAAAGCGCTATCAGCGATCGCCCTTGTTCTTTCAGCATGCTTCATAAGGCCTGCCCCGTTTCTCCTTCTTGACGAGATTGACGCGCCCTTAGACGATGCAAACACTGCCCAGATTACGGATTTGCTTGAGGAGGCAACCAATGATTCTCAGGTTATAATCATCACACACAATAAAAAAACAATGAAGGTCGCAAAAACCCTGGTCGGTATAACCTCCGATGGTCTAAGCGCATCCAAGGTAGTTTCCGTCGAGCTTAGGGGGAATTAGATTTACTCTTTAGGATTATTCTCCCCTTGTAGAGGGGCGAGGCGTGCCTCGCCCTGCTCGTAACACCAACATCACTTGTAGGGGCGGGGTCGCCCCTCTCTTTTCCTCAGACAACCTGGGTAGCCCACCAGTCTTGCTGGTGGGCGGCGAACTCAGGCTGATTGTTGACTTTTCAAATAAATTTGTAATACTCTAAAGTAATACTTTATTATATTACCAATATTAGGAATACGCTATGCCTAGGGTCACACGAAAAGGACAGGTGACAATACCCAAGGATATAAGGGAGAAGCTTGGGGTAAAGCCTGGAAGTACATTGAGGTTCAAGGTTGTCGAAGGGAGGTGTTTTGTAGAGAAAGAAGTGAAAGAAAATAAAATAGATAGGTGGGTGGGCTATCTAAAAGGTAAAAAGAGGACAGATGCGCTCATAGAGGAACTACGCGGGGAGGTTGAGGAATAACGGGTGATAACAGCAGTAGACACAAATATACTCTTAGACATCCTGCTTCCCGACCCTGAATACAAAGACACATCGCGCGCCTACATAGAGAGAGGCATAAAAGAAGGGGCTCTCGCGATCTGCGAGATTGTATACTCCGAACTCAGTGCGTTCTTTTCCAAGAAAAATGAGCTAGACATGTTTCTTGAGGACTTAAGCATAACTATTAAGCCATCCATCAGAGATTCCCTATACAGGGCGGGTGAGGCGTGGAAAAGGTATTTAAAAAGAAGTGGCACAGAGGTTCAATGTCCTGCTTGTGGAAACAGGGCAAAGATGAACTGCAATAAGTGCGGTAGGTCGCTTAGGGCAAGGCATATTATAAGCGATTTTGTTATAGGAGCGCATGCCGAGGTTCTGGCTGACACTCTAATCACGCGGGACAGGGGAATTTACAAGGCTTATTTTAAAAATTTGACACTTAACTTTGAAGATTAGTGATAGGCGGGGTTTTCCAACCCCGCTCTAGTTATCGTTGCATCTAATTATACGTAGGAGCACCATTCCTTCGATGTTCTCAGGACAGGCCGTGGTGCGACCTTATAGCGTCTGGAAGTGTCATTCCCGCATGCCTTTCTCGGGTATACATTATCAAGATATCAACTCATTTAACCTCCTCAACGGATGAATATCCGCTCATCCTGAGTGAATCGAAGGATGTAGTAGGTCACTTGTAGGGGCGAGGCGTGCCTCGCCCTGCTCGTGACATCAACATCACCTTATCGTCTACCGAAATCTGAACAAATACGGTCAGACACTGAAACCCATCCAACTACCATACCCGAATCTTGTACCCGAATGTATTAATCGGGAAGCATCAATAGCAGTCCATGCCGGTAGCGAGCAATGGTATCTCTATCTTCTTTCATAGAGAGATACCCTCTTCCATTACGTTTTTATAGAAAGGGGTAACTTGAAAAAATGGAGAGTTTACTTCTTCTTCGCCGTAAACCAGAGGTGTAATAACCACGTCATGTTTAAGGCTTACTTCATAGGCTTCATCTAGTATAGAATCTTCGACCTCTTTCGAATAGGATTTTATTACGATAAACAGGTCAATATCAGATTCCTCTGTAGCCTTTTCCCTGGCTTGTGAGCCAAAAAGCCTTACTATAACAAGGCGTGAGGACAGACGTTTACGCATCCCAGAAAGAAACTCTTCAAGGGCGGTTCTTATGCTATCTTCGAGATTAATGTCTTCGATCAATACTTAACCTCTACTAAGGGACTATAAAATAAATATATCTTCTTTTTGGGGAAGTTCTAAATTACTACTCGTTTAATCTCCTCAGCGGATGAATATCCGCTCATCCTGAGGAATCGAAGGATGTAGTAGGTCACTTGTAGGGGCGAGGCGTGCCTCGCCCTGCTTGTGACATCCACATCGCCTCACCGTCTCCCTAACTTGTAGGGGGCAGGTATGCCCTGCCCTTTTCCTCAGAACAACCTGTGTAGCCCACCAGTCTTGCTGGTGGGAATACATCCAACAGTCATTCCCGCATGCCTTTATCGGGTATCCATATAGCTTTAAAAAGGACATCTCTTTTTTCCTCATCTCTCCGCTTCAATTATTTTCTTCTCTTCTTCCGTTATTCCATATAGCTTATAAACTATCTCATCAATCTCCCTGTCTGTTTTTTCAATCTGCCGCTGGATTTGCTCCTTCTCACCGCCTTTAGCAATTTGGATTTTCTTATGCAAGTTCAGCATTACTTCTACCAACTCCACGAGGTCATTGTGGAGTTTCTTTTCGTTGCGGTCAGAAAAGTTGATCGTACGGATGGGAAAATCTTTAAAGAATACATAGCTCGGCTCGTAAAAACCTCCTCGAAGTTTTGGCAGAATAATACGAAATAGAAAAAAGTTAAGTGAAGAGTTTAAAATACCTAGTAGATATTTGTCAGAAAGTGGAATGATGAAACATTTTTGGTTCGTGTAAAAATTGTTTTGATCAAATGTAAATTCCGGTTTTTTACAAATATTCGGATAGATTATCTTTTGTCTCTCAAATTCAGCGTAGTAATCTACTGTGTCTTGAATTTCGTACCATTGATAAGACCCAGGTTTTCTACCCTTCCACTCTTTACCCTTCCAGCTTGTCGGCTTTGGCATGAGTTCCTCTTTGAATTGCTGTAGGTATTTTTTTATTCCAGGATAATTATCAATTTTTATACCTCGGCGTGTAAAAATTAAATGATGTTTGTTTAAGACTGGCTGATACCGCTTTATATCCCGCCCTACTAAAAACGTTTTGATAATCTCCACACTTTTATGGTCTTCTTCAATTAAACGTTTTTTCATTTCTTCATCGATAACAAAAGCTTTATTTAAACCCGTTTTGATTCCATAGTATATTTTTCCGCTAACATAGTTGCCTAGTTTAGTTCCAGACGTAAGCAGTTTTCTTACTAATTGTTCTGTACTTTCATCTACTAAAGACCATCCTTTATCATCTAGCGACTGTTGATTTACTTGGTAATGATTGAGTTGTACATATTCACTCAAATTAATAAAGTTCAAATCTTCTACTTTGGTAGATGGAAATGTTGCCTTAGATCTTTCTTTTGATAATATCAGAATACAAGGATATGTCGTTGCTTCTTGAAATACAGGCAGATCACCAAAATCAATGATTTCTTTAATATACTGTTGTTTCATCCAGCTTCTCAGAGTATTACCGTAGTTTGCCCTCATCCATTTATTGGCAACAATAAATCCAAACAATCCTTTTTCTTTAAGTAGCGACACGCCTTTCTCAATAAAGTACACATATAAGTCAGCAATACCATGAAACACCTTGTAATTTTCTTTAAAATATTCTTTGAAGTCACCAAGCATCTCCTGTCGGACATACGGTGGATTCCCAATCACCACATCAAAACCACCTTCTTCCTTCATAATCTTTCTATACTCTTCATCCCAGTTAAAAGGCTTAACTTTATACCAATCATCACCAAAGTATTTTTTAAGCTCTAATGTATCGCCTGAAATCAATGAATTGCCACACTTGATATTTTTATCAAGCATCGGGAGGATGGCTCTGCCGGGGACGATGCCGTATTCGTCTCCGAGCATCTTGAGCATCAAGGAGAGTTTTGTTACCTCTACCGCCTGTTCGTCTATATCTACGCCAAAGATATGCTCCTGGAGGATTGTGCTTTTTTCATGAATTGTTAAACGAGGCTCTCCCTCCTCCTGCTTCAGGTCCAGTGTCTCTTGTCCTTTTGTTGATTTTTTCTGCAGTTTCTTCTGACTTCGATAATAATTCAACATCTCTTCATAAGCCCTGATGAGAAAACTCCCTGAGCCGCAAGCCGGGTCTAATATCCTTAATTTCTTTATTTTGTTGGGAGGAAATTCCTGCAATAATTTGCCTACCGTATTCTTAACGATGTAATCAACGATATATTCGGGCGTGTAATAAACTCCGCCAGCCTTCCGAACCTCTGGCTTCAGCTCGTATTTAACCTGGTGGTCGGTTAATCTGATCGTGTAGCCCAAATACTGTTCATAGATGTTGCCCAGCACCTCTAGTGGAATGACGTCGAACTGATAGGGGTTATAAGTCTCAAAAACGATGCCTCGCATCGCCTTGAAATCAATGTCTAGATTATCCTCCCATTCCTGGGGTCTAAAGAGGTCGCTGTCAAAGATTATGTTGTAATTTCTAAACTCATCTTTGAGGAAGATCATCGTGTTTGTTCCGACGGTCTCGGTTCTTTCCTCAAATAGCTCTTTTAACGGGCGTCGGTGAATAAGTCCGCGGTCTTCGCAGGAGCGCATGAAGATAATACGGTCAAGGATTCTCTGGGTTATTTCTTTAAGATAGTTGGCGTCCTTTTCCCTGTCTCTAGAACGAAAGAGGTTGTGATTATTTTTGAATATATCCTTGGCTAAAATCTCACGCCATCCCTTGAGGTCGTCAAGGATGGCTTTATCAACCGGAAGCCTTTCCTTTGGTTTTACGAGGAGTAATTTATCAAGCTCACCATTGACTATTGATTCCCTTGAGAGTAGCCACAGGTTCTCAAACTGTGAGATATATTGGTCCCACATTAAATCAAGTTTTAAGCCTTTATGTGGATTCCTTGCGTCCGGTTTAACGGTTAC
>JAKEHC010000019.1 GCA_022615255.1 Candidatus Dadabacteria bacterium
ATGTAAAGCAAATCGGGGATATTGTCGCCGAGCGCATTGACTTTGATGAGATTGAGAATAACCCTGTTAGATGCCCAGACCCTGAAAAGGCTAGAGAGATGGTAGACCTCATTGAAAAGGTAAGGCATGAAGGCGATTCAATCGGCGGTATAGTTGAGGTTGTTTCAATAGGTGTCCCCCCCGGTCTTGGCGCCCCTGTGTTTAATAAAATGGATGCTGACCTTGCCCAAGCCCTGATGAGTATAGGCGGGATAAGGGGATTCGAGGTAGGAATGGGATTTGAGGTTTCTAGGCGAAAGGGATCCGATGTCAACGACGTCATGTATCTCGACGATTCTAACAAGCTCAGATTTAAAACAAACAACGCAGGCGGAATCCAGGGTGGAATAACAACAGGAGAGAATTTAGTAGTTAGAATCGCTATAAAACCGACCTCTTCCATTCCAAAAACCCAAGAAACAGTGGATAGGTTTGGTAAGACTAAGGATCTAGTTGTAAAAGGCAGACACGATCCCTGCCTTTGTCCTAGGGCAGTACCGATCGCAGAGGCGATGGTAAATCTGGTCTTGGTTGATCATCTCCTAATGGCGAGGGTTGCGAGAATTTAGAGGCTATTAGCCTGAGAGAGCCAGGAGAATACAGAGAAAAATTTAAAAAAGTAAATTTTTTCTTTTCTCTGTGTTCTCTGTGGCTAAATACATACGCTTCTTGAATACTAGGAGGTAATCATGCAACTAAAAGGGAAAAGAGTGGCAATCTTAGCTGAGAATCTGTATCAAGAATTAGAGCTATGGTATCCGCTTTATAGATTAAGAGAGGAAGGGGCGGAGGTGGTTGTCGTAGGAACTGGAAGCTCTGATACATATCAAAGTAAACATGGTTATCCTGTAAAGGTAGACACAACAGCGGATAAGGTTAAAGGTGGAGATTTCGATTGTGTCATTGTACCCGGAGGTTATGCTCCGGATTATATGCGCCGCTACCCGGCATTATTAAAACTCGTCAGAGATGCTTTTGATCATGGCGGAATAATCGGCGCCATATGTCATGCCGGATGGGTGCTTGTATCTGCCGGGGTGCTGAGGGGTAAGAAGGCGACTTGCGTTAATGCTATTAGGGATGACATGGTAAATGCAGGAGCCGAGTACATAAACGCCGAGGTTGTAAGGGATGGAAACCTTGTGACATCCCGCATTCCGGATGACCTGCCTGCCTTTATGCGAGAGATTATAAAGGCGATAAAGTAAAAGAGGGTAACAACCACTTCTTTTTTAACGATTTGCTGTTCTTTTATAAAAGCGATTCACTTAATCTCAAGCAATTTAACTCTTAGAGCAGTCTCCTTTACTAAAACCATCTTTGCGTATAAGCCGTTATAGTATAACCTAATTTAATAGGAGAAATGTCGTGAAGGAAGAAAAAGAAAACAGATTAGCATTTGAATCAAGCGCGTATCTGAGAGGCGCGAGCAATCAGCCCGTAGACTGGTACCCTTGGTGCGACGAGGCATTTCAAAAGGCAAGAGAGTTAGACCGTCCCATTCTCCTTGATATAGGCGCTGTATGGTGCCACTGGTGTCATGTTATTGACAGAGAAAGCTATGAGGATGAAGGAATTGCGAGGATAATCAACGATAACTTTATAGCGATAAAGGTGGATCGAGATGAAAGACCTGATGTTGATAGAAGATATCAACAGGCGGTAAGCGCACTTACCGGTCAAGGCGGCTGGCCCCTCACCGGGTTTCTAACACCGGAGGGCAAGGTATTTTTTGGCGGCACTTATTTCCCTCCTAGGGATGCACAGAATCTCCCATCTTTTCGTAATGTGCTCATGAAGGTTATTGATTATTACAGGAAGAATAAAGAAACGGTCTTTTCAGAGTCCAATAAAATCTACCAGGCTCTTTTAACGGCAAACGAATTTGAATCCGTCCCCGGGGAGCCTAGTATTCTAATGGTTGACAGGGCAGCTGAAAATATGATGGATTTATTTGACCCTGTAAATGGCGGATTCGGCACAGCGCCTAAATTCCCCCATTCAGGCGCAATAGAGCTATTAATTGCTCGTTATTATGAAACTGAAGACGAAGAGCTCCTCCACATAATTGACAAAACACTCACAAAAAGTGCAAAAGGGGGGATGTATGACCAGGTGGGAGGCGGATTCCATCGCTATTCTGTGGACGCTCAATGGATCGTTCCTCATTTTGAAAAGATGTCCTATGACAACTCGGAGCATTTAAAAAACTATCTTCTGGCGTATCAGGTTACTGGAAACGATTTTTTCCGTCATATAGCGGAAGAAATCGCAGGCTTTGTTAAGAATGTACTGTCTGGCAGGGAAAGGGGAGGGTTTTATGGAAGTCAGGATGCCGACATTGACATTCATGATGACGGAGATTACTTCACATGGACAAAAGAAGAGGTAAAAGATGTCCTGAGTCCAGAGGAGGATAGGGTTATCTCCCTTTATTACAATATCCACTCGCGGGGCGAGATGAAGCACAATCCGGCTAAAAACGTTCTTTTTGTTGATATGGAGCCTCATGAGATTGCAAGAAGGCTGGATATACCCCATGAGAAGGTAAAGGAGTTAATCAAATCTGGAAGGAAAAATCTTCTTCTGGCACGTATGAAAAGACGTGCACCTCATGTTGACAGGATACTTTATACAAATTGGAACGGCATGATGATCTCAGCCTTTCTTCTTGCCTATAAGGTTCTGGGAAATATAGAGACGAGGGACTTGGCATTAAAGACACTGGATTTTCTCTTTACAAACTGCTTAAAAGAGGGGGTGGGTTTTTATCACACCTACTTCGACGGGCGGTCGAAGCTCACCGGGTTTCTAGATGATCAGGTAAAAATGGGAATCGCATGCCTAGATGCTTTTGAGGTCTCCGGGAATAGCGTTTATTTAGAGAAGGCTATTTCTCTGGCTAATTTAATTGGTCAGAAATTTTATGATGAAACAAACGGAGGGGTCTTCGATATAGAAGAGACGAATGACGGAATAGTTACGCTAAAGAACCGTTTTAAGCCTATTCAAGACGACCCGATTCCTTCATCAAACGCAAGCGCCGCACTCCTTTTCGACAGATTGTACTATATAACGGACGATTACCGTTTTAGAGGGTATTCCGAGGGTACACTGAGATATTTTATTGGAATAGTTGAAAGGTTTGGTCTTTATGCGGCTACCTATTTCCTTGCCTTACATAATCACGTTAAGCATGCGCCTCAGGTCGTTATTGTAGGTGAAAAGGACGATCCTAGAGTGGAAGAGCTTCAAAGAACTGCATGGTCTATTTACAGACCGCATAAGATTACGATTCTTATAGACCCATCTAACAGGGCGGATGCAAATCTATCTCAAACCATTAGAGAGATAGCGAGGATGAAAGCGCCTGTTGCCTGCGTGTGTGCAGGGACAAGCTGTGCAGAGCCGACAGATGACCCAAACCTGCTCGCAAACACCATAAGGACTTTTGGAATTCGGTAAGTCAGGACTTCTGTAAGTGATTAGAATAATCGGGAATGTGAGTTTCATCTCTTTTATAAGGGTCTAAGATTTAATTTTAATGAATAAGGAAGGCTCGGTAAGAGATAAAATCGAGAATATGACTGAATGCCCTAGCTGTAGCAAGCCGCTAATAAGGGTAGGGTGTCATGCAATATGTAAACACTGTGGGTACCAGGAAGGGTGCGGTGACTGACCCGTGGCTTGTGACAAGTGTTTAACGATTCGGTATAAACGATTCACAAATCACGATAAGCGAATCGCGAATAAAATGTGATGATGGATTTTTTCTGTCGGATTTATGTTGATCAAGAAGAGATTTATTCAGGGGATCTGAGCGAGGTTCCTGATAGATTCCGAAATGGGATAAGAGAGGCTTTTAGCGAATGGGCGGATTCTTTAGGGAAGAGGGGATTGAATGAGTTAGTCTATTCTCTCTTTGTATGGTATAACGAGAAGGGTATGTTTTGTCAGCATTGTGGAAAATGGGGTGAACAATCATCTTGTACTCATTGTGGAGGAGAATTGAAACAGCGGTTCGTTTACGAGAGAGATAAAAAGCTCGATTTACTCTTAACCTGTGTAGGCATGATTTCCAAGATTGAGGTTTCTCGACGACCTTGATAATTGGGTTTTTCTCAAAGAAAGATAATATTCGAGGAACAGCCTTAAACCTCGTGTTAGGATAGAACCTTAATAGAGGAATTTTATGAAACTAGAAGTTAAGGGTCAAGTATTTCCAAAGGTCTGGGAGATAGCCGAGCGTGTAAAAGAGCTTAGGGAAGAGAGAAAGATTGTGAATATTGGCAGCGGTACTGCGGGATTTACGGTTTATGAGGTGACGCTTCCAGAGGGAACAAAAAAAGAGGGGGTCTTTTTTATTACCCCTCAGGGAATAAGGATTTATTACTTCCCGGGCAACCAATATGAAATTGGCTACCTTATTTCGGAGCTAGATGAGGACAGGCTTGTAAAAAGGGTTTTTAAAAAGTAGTGCACTCAATGATAAAACAGGTGTTTCTCCTCTTATCTTTAGTTCTGGCTGACTCTAGCTCTAGCTTGGATTCTTATCTTATAACTCTGCCTAACGGCATTAAGATTAAGGCAGAGGTGGCAATAGACAAGGAGAAAGGTCTTCAAGGCAGGAAGTCTCTCTGTCCTGACTGTGGGATGGTCTTTGTATATAAAAGGGAGGGATTTCCCAGCTTCTGGATGAAAGATACACTTATTGACCTGGCAATGATCTGGATTGACGAGGATGGGAAAATTGTCCACATTGTAAACGCTAAGCCCTGCGTAGTAAAACAAAATCCCTATACTGGATGCACAGTTTATACTCCCCCTCTTCCCGCGAGATATGTGCTTGAGGTGAACCCTAAGGCTGCGAAGGGAATACAATTAGGAATGAAGATAAAAAGCGAGCCTCCTCTTTAAAAATTTTACCGTCATTTAATTTGTAAAAGCTCTAAAGAAAAGTTAGCCTAATTATTAGTCATAGTGTTATCATCTACTGCCATTTAACAGACATCTGAGACGTGATGGTTGGTTAAAGCTCAAATGACAGATGGGTGGGGTTAATATATGACTTTTAAAGGATTGATATGAAGACTTCGGAACTTCTTGTGAAATGTCTCGAAAATGAGGGTGTTAACTATATCTTCGGGCTTCCAGGGGAAGAGAATATAGATATTATGGATGCCCTCCTTGATTCAAAAATCAGGTTTGTATTGACGCGCCATGAGCAGGGCGCCGCCTTTATGGCTGACGTGTATGGAAGGTTGAGTGGAAAAGCCGGTGTCTGCCTTTCAACTCTCGGTCCCGGCGCTACAAACCTTATTACGGGCGTGGCGGATGCTAATATGGATAGAGCGCCGGTTGTTGCAATCACAGGGCAGGCATCGCTCGATAGAATGCATAAGGAGTCGCATCAGTATATAGATATTGTAGGGATATTTCATCATTTTACTAAATGGAATACCCAGATAAAAATACCTGAGATCATACCAGAGGCTGTTAGAAAGGCATTTAAGGTTGCAGAAACTGAGAAGCCTGGGGCAACCCACATTGATTTCCCGGAGGATGTGGCGGTTAGGGAGGTTGATGAAAAACCACTTTTTGTACAGTTTCCTTATAGACCGGAGCCTCTTGCAGGACAGGTCGAAAGAGCGGCAAAGATAATTTCTGAGGCTAAGTACCCATTGATTCTAGCTGGAAATGGAGTGATAAGGGAAGGGGCTTCAGATGCCCTCCGGTCTTTTGCTCAAAGGATAAACACGCCTGTAGCCCATACATTTATGGGGAAGGGGGCGCTTTCTGATAGCCACGATCTCTCGCTTTTCACCGTTGGCTTACAAGCTGGAGATTACATCTCGTCTGGATTGGCTAGAGCGGATGTTGTAATTACTGTGGGTTATGACCTTGTTGAATACTCCCCTAAGGCGTGGAACCCGAATAGGGATAAAAAGATCGTTCACATTGACATGTCTCCTGCCGAGGTCGAGGCACATTATATAGTAAGCGTTGGAGTGGTGGGCGATATTGCCATATCCCTTAGGGAGATTGCGGATAAGACGAGTCCGAATGAAGCGAATTACTCAAAAGCTCTCAGAGAACAGATACTAAGAGAAAGTGAGGCTTATAAAAACGACAGGTCTTTTCCTCCTAAGCCGCAGAGGGTTCTTTCTGATTTAAGGGATATAAT
>JAKEHC010000020.1 GCA_022615255.1 Candidatus Dadabacteria bacterium
AAGGTGGGATTATAATATATCCAACAGAAACACTTTATGGATTGGGCGCGCTTGCTGTTTATGAAGATTCTGTAGCAAAGGTGTTTAATATTAAGGGAAGGCTTCAGGGAAAACCTATTCCGATTTTGGTAAGAGACAAAGAAATGCTGTCTGAATTTGCCGTGGTTACAGATGAAGCCGTTAGGCTTATCGAAAAATTCCTTCCGGGGCCGCTTACCCTTGTCCTTGAACAAAAGAGAAAACTGCCATATCTCATTTCAGCAGGAACGGGAAAGATAGCTATTCGAATATCAAGTCATCGGTTTGTAAAACGATTATTCGATTTCTTATCCGATCCAATTACTTCAACAAGCGCAAATATAAGCGGTCAGGAGAATATATTTAGCTTTAACGAAATTTATGAAACATTTAATAGCAAGGTTGAACTTATAGTTGATTCGGGTACCCTTCCCCGATCAAAAGGTTCTACAGTGATAGACTTAACGGCAAAACCGGCTGAGATAATTAGAGAAGGGGATATTAGCGGGGCGATATTAAAGGAATTTATTCATCTTTAGCTGTTAATTTAGCAGACTTTATCCTAAGCCCAGTTGAAATATGCCACGAATTAAAATATGCAGAATCATGAATCATTATTCGTGTAAATTCGTGTTAATTAGTGGCTAAATAATTAATGGAGTTTCTTAATGGTAATGGTTGTTCCCTTTCGCGGAGTTCGTTATAACGCTGAAAAGGTAGGAGTTATTGATTCTGTACTAGCTCCTCCTTATGACGTGATAAATCCTGAAGAACAGAACGAACTTTACGAGAAAAACCCTTATAATGTCGTACGCATTATACTTCCAAAAAATGAGGATGATGAAAAGTATATTCGGGCTGGTGAATCCTTCAGGGGGTGGATTAAGGGAGGTGTTCTCATTCAGGATAGTGAGCCATGTATTTATCCTTATTATCAAGAATTTAAGGAAGACGGAAAGACAGTAACGCGTAAGGGATTTATAGCTGCGGTAAGGCTTGAGGATTTTTCATCAAAAAGGGTTATTCCTCATGAAAGAACATTCGCAGGACCAAAATTAGATAGATTAAAACTCACTTCTGCCTGTAGGGCTAATTTAAGCCCTGTATTTGCAATCTATTCTGATCCGGAAGGGGCTATTGAGACAGCCATAGAAAAAAGGCTATCCAAAAAACCCATAGTTGACGCGGTTGGCGGAGATGGTGTTAGAAATTATCAATGGAGGCTATCGGACAACGATTTACTTTCTCAGATTAAAACCAGGATGTTAGACAGCGTGCTTTTAATAGCTGACGGGCACCACCGCTATGAAACCGCCTTAGAATATAGGAACATTCAAAGAAAAGGGCTTGACGTAATTACTGAAGATAAAGAATATGAATACGTCATGATGTACCTCTCGCGCGTGGAAGGCGATGGGCTGGTGATCAAACCTACTCACCGATTGGTAAAAAATCTAGGCACTCTTGATATAGATGATTTTCTTAAAAGGCTAAAGGATAGATTTAGTGTAGAAAAGGTGTCCTTTAACGACGGCATTTCTTCACTCAGTCCTCAGGAATTTTCTATTATTACTAAAGAGAGGGACTCTCTCTTTAAATTTTCTTTAAAGAAGCCCGAGTCAGTTCATTATAAGAATTTAGGAGTGATGCTTCTTCATAACTTTGTATTCGGGGACATCATGAATGAAGAGGAGGCTCAAATACTCTACACAAAATCAGTCGAAGAGGTTTTGAGACTTGTGAGGGCAGGAGATTACAAGCTTGGATTCATACTGCCCCCGCTCAGGGCAAAGGATGTATATGAGGTCGCCCTTTCTGGCGAAAAGATGCCCCACAAAACAACCTATTTCTACCCAAAACTGCTTTCAGGTTTGGTCTTTCATCTGCTTGAGTAAGCAGTAGGATTAGGGAGATATACCCGAACAAGATGTAGGTATCCTTAATCGCTTGTTGACGAGTCTAGGTACAGTTTAGAATTATTATGAACTAGGATATTGAACATCAAATTCCATAAAGGGAGAACACAATGGTTTTGAGATCAATCACAAAAACAATTTCGATTAAAGCTTCTACCAACGATGTTTTCGATTTTATTGCAAACGCTGAAAACTGGCCTAGATGGGCGATTGTTAACGTTAAATCGATATCCAGAGGTGAGGGTGAATGGTGGAATATGGAAACCCCATCGGTTCCGCAAAGCTGAGAATAAGGCCAAACAAAGAGTTAGGGATTCTCGATCATGATTTTCTTGCGCCTGATGCAGGCTGGACAGTGCCAGCCAGAGTAGTGCCCAATGCAGACGGAGCTGAATTCATTATTACCTTTTTTCAACCCCCTGCGTTTTCTGACGATTTCTTCGACAAACAAATAAAACTTGTTGATCTAGAATTGGCTAAGCTTAAAGAAATCATGGAATCTCAGTAATAATCCTTCTATTTTTTTATTGCCTTTTACACATCTACATTTCTCTGTACAAAATCATATTCTAAGTCATACGGTTAAGCCAAAGCTGTCTGGCCATATTATTGACATGCTTTCAGCTGTGCATGATAATTACGCTAAAAATCGAGTTCGTGGGAAGAGCTATAAATCATGTAGTATTTCGAGCGCAGGATTCTTTGAACCGCAGTTTGGTTCAAAGGGAAATAAAAAGTCTGGGAGAAATGGAAATTAAAGAGGTGATAAATGTTGGCATTTCTAATTATAATCATAATCCTAGGGATACTGGTTGCCGCTTTTGTAGGCATATACAACTCACTTGTAAAACTAAGAAATACATCCGAGCAGGCATGGTCTGACATAGACGTACAGCTCAAGAGAAGATATGACCTTGTTCCAAACCTAGTTGAGACCGTGAAGGGGTATGCCGCTCACGAGAAGAGCACATTTGAACAAGTTGTGCATGCAAGGAATGCGGCTATGCAGGCTTCCTCACCAATAGACAAGGCACAGGCTGAAAATATTCTTCAGTCTACACTGAGAAGCCTTTTTGCGCTTGCCGAGAGCTATCCTGAGCTAAAAGCGAACCAGAATTTCATAGAGCTTCAGGACGAGCTCTCAAAAATAGAAGAGCAGATTCAGCTCTCACGCCGCTACTATAATGCAGTTGTAAGGGACCTCAACACTAAGGTTGAAACCGTGCCGAGTAACATGGTTGCTAATATGTACAGCTTTAAAAAGAAGGAATACTTTGAATTGGAATCACCTGAGGAAAGAAAGACTCCTGAGGTAAGGTTTGGGTAGTGGTTACAATACCAAATCCAAATGAGTGGCTTTTTAGTGTCATGCTGAATCCTTCGCTATGCTCAAGAATAAACTCCGTGAGGAATTTTAGTTGTAATTCTTGTAGGGGCGATTCACGAATCGCCCGTTTTGCTTTATTGTCATTCTGAAGTGAAGAATCTAAAAAACTAGACCCTTCGTTTCTCTCAGGGTGACTATAAACTAGATGTTTCGCTGAGTTTACCCTGAAACACGGAAGGGCCCAATATGACGAATTGGGTGTCATTCTGGAGGAGT
>JAKEHC010000141.1 GCA_022615255.1 Candidatus Dadabacteria bacterium
ATAGAGATATACACCGAGGGGTTTCCGGTAACGGCTACACAGAAGATAAAGATGGGAGAGCTAAAGGAGATAAGCGATAGGACATGGGATCGCGCTAAGACCGGGCTTAAATTCAGCGCCCGTAAATAGATAGCTTTAATGCTAGCTAATTCGGCATAAATAAATCTTTAATTTATAGTCAAGCTTAGCAAATCCTTAATTGTAAAACGGCCTAAATCCATTAAGAGACAGGCAGAGGAGAGTGTCTATTTTTTAAGACCCAGTGCTTAAATGCTAGGCACCCCTAGGCTTTAAAAATTCAATAAATAGGGGATTTTAAATGATTGAAAAGGGTTTTGAAAGGTGGTATGTTGTTTGCATATGTAGGAAATGAGGAGGTCAATCTTATGAAAAAAATCGAAGCGATAATAAAACCCTTTAAGCTGGATGACGTTAAAGAATCTTTAAAAGAAGTAGGTGTTCAGGGACTCACTGTCACTGAAATCAAAGGTTTTGGCAGACAAAAGGGACATACAGAGCTTTATAGGGGTGCAGAGTATGTCGTTGATTTCTTACCAAAGATAAAGCTAGAAATAATAACCCCCGACGATATGGTGACAAAGGTAGTAGACGCCATCATGGACAGCGCTCGGACAGGTAAAATTGGTGACGGGAAAATATTTATTCTTCCGATGGAAGAGGTAATAAGAATTAGAACGGGAGAGCGTGGCGAGGATGCGCTCTAATATGAAAAAACACAGCCAAACGAGGAGGAGTAACTAAGCATGGCCACAAAAAAGAGGGATTCAGCTAAAGAAAAGGGAGGTATAAACCATATGTTTCCACAAAACGTGGGGGATGTATTGAAATTGATGAAGGAGAAGAATATTCAGCACATTGACTTAAGATTCCTTGATTTTTTAGGAACATGGCAGCACTTCAGCACCCCTCCGCATGAGCTTGATGCGGGTACTTTTGAAGATGGTTTAGGTTTTGATGGCTCAAGCATTCGAGGATGGCAGTCAATTCATGCAAGCGACATGCTTGTAATTCCCGATCCAAAGTCCGCCAGGATTGACCCATTTACAGCCGCTCCTACTCTGGCAATTATATGCGACATAGTAGACCCTATAACTCGTGAGCCGTACTCGCGCGATCCTAGAAATATAGCAAAAAAAGCAACGGCTCATATGAAGAACATCGGGGTTGCCGACACCGCATATTTTGGGCCTGAGCTTGAATTCTTTATATTCGACGATATTAGATACGACCAAACACCGAACTCAGGGTATTATTACGTAGACTCAATAGAAGGACAATGGAACACAGGTAGGGATGAAAAACCAAATCTGGGATACAAACCGAGGTACAAAGAAGGGTATTTCCCTGCACCACCTACGGATAGCTTTCAGGATATAAGGTCTGAAATGGTTAGGACCCTCGAGGAGTTTGGTGTTATGGTTGAAAAGCACCATCACGAGGTTTCTACCGCCGGTCAGGCTGAGATTGACATGCGTTTTGCCCCGCTCGTTGAGATGGGCGACAGAATGATGTGGTATAAATACGTGTGTAGAAACGTTGCCAAAAAGCATGGAAAAGTCGTTTCATTTATGCCAAAGCCGATTTTTGGAGACAACGGTTCTGGAATGCACACACATCAATCCCTTTGGAAGAACGGTGAGCCTCTCTTCGCCGGAAATAGTTATGCTGGCCTGAGCGATGTGGCAATGAATTATATCGGAGGAATATTAAAACACGCCCCAGCCTTATGTGCCTTCGTAGCACCCACTACAAATTCATATAGAAGACTCGTCCCTGGATTTGAAGCCCCCGTGAACCTTGCATACTCTGCAAGAAATAGAAGCGCTGGGGTGCGAATACCGATGTATTCACCAAGTCCCAAATCAAAGAGAATAGAGGTAAGGTTTCCAGACCCATCGTGTAACGGCTATCTTGCATTTGCGGCAATGCTTATGGCTGGGCTTGATGGAATAGAGAAGAGGATAAAACCGGGTGAGCCGCTTGATAAGGATATATACGCATTAGGCCCTGAGGAGCTTGCCGGTATCCCATCGGTTCCTGGCTCACTCGAGGAAGCACTTAAATCACTGGAAAAAGACCATGAGTTTCTCCTAAAAGGGGATGTGTTCACAGAAGATGCGATTGAGACCTGGATAAGCTACAAGATGGAAAAGGAGGTAAACCCGATAAAGTTGAGGCCGGTGCCTTTTGAGTTTGTCCTGTATTTCGACGCTTAAAATATCCTAGACATAAAAAGGGGCAAAAGCCTCCATGCCTTTGCCCCTTCATTAAAGGCCTCTTTATAAATCATACTGTAATTATTTCATATCTGATAGAGCCCTTAGAATCTTGTTGACAATACGATATATACAAGGATAGCCACAGCACCAGCGGCCATAATAGCAGCATAGAATCTTAAAATCCCCGTCTCTGCCGCAAGAAGTATTTTTGCCGTTCCCCTTGCCAGACTCGCAACCCCGTTCACTGCGCCATCAATTACTTTTACATCTAGATTGGCCCAAAGCAAGTCCTTCGATAAAAAAATAAACGTTCTTACAAACGCCGTATTATACACTTCGTCAATAAACATCTTTCTATAAGAAAACCGATAAAGAGCGGATATAATCGGAATCTTCACAAGCGCTTCGGATGAATGAGGTTTGACAAGATACATATATATAGCAACGCTAATCCCTAAAAAAGCCGCCCCTGTTGAAAATTCAACAAGTGTCCAATGCCCAAGTCCAAATAAGGGATGTTCTAATTCGTTCATACCCTTTAGAAAGATGGATGACGAGAGAAATTCTTCAAACACATTTGAATTATAAATCCCTATAGCCTTTCCCATAAAAGCAGGAAAACCAATGTACCCGCCGATGACAGAAAGTAGAGCTAGTATCAAAAGCGGGATAATCATAGAATAAGGCGATTCGTGTATATGTTGCTTTACCTCTTCTGAGATTCGCGTCTTCCCTTCAAATGTGAGGAGATAAAGCCGCATCATATAAAACGCTGTGAGCACAGCTGTAATAACACCTATAATCCAATGAATAGTGTATCCCCTTTCATAAAGAGCGCTAAGAATTTCATCCTTGCTGAAAAACCCTGAAAGGAGAGGGACACCTGAAATCGCAAGTGTTCCAATTAGGAAGGTTAAACATGTTAAAGGAAGAAACTTCCTTAACCCCCTCATATTTCTTATATCCTGCTCCCCGCTAAGCGCATGTATTACGCTTCCAGAACCCAAAAAGAGAAGTGCCTTAAAAAAGGAGTGAGTTACCAGATGAAACATCCCAGCGGCATAAGCCCCACACCCCACACCCATAAACATATATCCAAGCTGACTAACAGTTGAATAGGCAAGAACCTTTTTAATGTCGTTTTGAGTCAGGGCAATACTAGCAGCTAGAATAGCAGTAAATGCCGCAACCGATACAACAACCGCCTGTGCCAGGGGGGAGGCTGAATAGAAAACGTTACACCTCGCAATCATGTAAACACCAGCTGTAACCATAGTGGCAGCGTGAATAAGGGCGCTTACCGGCGTAGGTCCTGCCATCGCATCAGGAAGCCAAACATATAATGGAAATTGGGCGGATTTTCCTACTGCCCCTACAAATAAAAGAAGAGCTATTATAGTGATAACAACCCCGGGAATGACAGTCATAAATTCAGGATCGAGTGCCTTCTTAAAAACCTCAGAGTAGCTGAAAGAGTCAAACACGAAAAATATAAGGAATATGCCAAGAATGAACCCAAAGTCGCCGATTCGGTTTACAATAAACGCCTTTCTTCCTGCGGTTGCTTTAGCAGGATCATCGTACCAGAACCCGATAAGGAGATAAGATGCGAGCCCAACACCCTCCCAGCCAACAAACATAAGAGGGAAGTTGTTTCCGAGAACAAGAATGAGCATGAAGAAAACGAATATATTAAGATACGTGAAATATCTGGAATAAGAATGGTCTTCTTTCATATAACCGATTGAATAAACATGGATGAGAAAGCTCACCCACGTAACAACCATAACCATAACCGAAGAAAGTGAATCAAGAAGAAAATCAATCCCTACTGAAAAGTCACTAGAGGGAATCCAGATAAATAGCTCCTGGATAAAGACCCTTTCTTGGGGATCAAGCGTCCCTAGTTTAAAAAATAAAAATGAAGAGATAATCGCCGAGATAAGGATAACCCCACATCCTATCACACTCACAATCCTTTTTTCTTCGTATTCACCCCCTCTAAGGAGCTTCCTATAGAGGCCCGATGCAAAGACAAGCCCATTTATCAAAGCGCCGATTAGAGGAGACAGGATTATTAAAGCGAGCATATTTTTAAATCTCCCGCCTAATCACCGAATAAGCTGACATCAAATTCATTGATAGATAATGATTTCATCACATACATTTTTTTCATTAAATATATTAACCCTTAAGCATTTTCAAAACATCTATGTTAAGGGTATCGTAATGAGTATAAATCGTTACAACAAATGCGAGACCAACGGCTACCTCAGCCGCAGCCACGGTTACCGACATTATTACAAATACATGACCCGTCAGATCACCCAGCACATTTGAAAACGCTACGAAAGCAAGATTTGCGGCATTGAGCATTAACTCCAATGACATCAGCACGATAATAAGGTTCTTTCTCGTAATAACACCATAAGCGCCTATTATGAAAAGAATAACGCTAAGCAAGAGATAATGCTGTATAGATACTGTCATTCAACCTAACCTCCTTTTAGCTATTACGACAACCCCAAGAATAGCCACCACAATGAGCACAGATGTGAGCTCAAATGGAAGAAGATAATCGCTGAAGAGAACCTCACCTACTCCTTCCACAGTGCCGAAGGGTTCGGGATGAGAATCAACCATGGTGCTCATGGGAAGAATTTTTTGTAAACCCAGTTTGGTAACAAAGGTCGAAATTAATAGAATTGGGAGAAGGATCCCTAATGTAATCGGAACCTTCACGGCATCGAATTTGAGATACTCGCTTTTAAGATTCAGGAACATAACGGTAAAGAGAAACAGAACCATAATGGCTCCGGCATAGACAAGAACCTGTATAAGGGCTATGAAATGGGCGAAGAGAAGGATGAAAAGAACAGCCGTTGAAAAGAGTGTAAGCACGAGAGAAAGAACGCTTGCCACAGGATTTCTATGGAAAACTACAAAAAGGGCTCCTATAATGGAGGTAGTAGCAAATATATAGAATACTATTGTTTCCAAAGTATCCTTACCTTCTCCTCATATCTTTTAACGAAACACCTCCGGGGGGCGGTGTAAGTGTTCCAGGAAGTGCTTGAACCCATTTCCCCGCGGCTTCAAACCCACTAAAGAAATGTCCCATGTACTCCGCTGCCTCGTCCTTTGAGAAGAACAACCTCCAAAGAAACCTGTTTTTCTTTTCCGGAACTAGCCAGTGAAAATACTGCCAACCATTCATCATAAGATCCTGTGCAAACTCCTTTTCACAATCCACGCCAATACATACAGCGCCTATTGCATCAGGACTATGCGCCAGTAAAAAAGCCTTTATGTTTTCTTCGTAAGGAGCACACTCGACCGTATCGGGATTTGCATAAAAAAAGCTTACAGTCTTGGGATCTATCTCTTCAAGCAGGTCATACCCCACCTTATTCTCATCCAGGACCCTCTTAGTCAAATCATCCATGTAGAATTCACCTGTTACCTGACTCATGTATGCAGCGACAAAGGTTGATTCAGGAACACCTTTTATAACCTCATACATCATCTCTAAATCCTGCGGGCTAAACCTATGAATCATTGTTTGCCTCCTTCTAATTCATCTTCATCACCAAAAACAGCGAACTTGTAGTATTCCTTTAGCAACTCAATTATATGTGGAAGCATAGTATAGTCAAACTCCCAGATAAGCCTTCCCGTCCTCTCAATAGAGGAAACTGGCGTAATGTGAAATTCACGCTCCTTAGTCTGACCATACTGGTCGCTGGGAAGAGCTCTCACAAATTCAAAATCGCCTGTCTCAACAACGACGCAGTATTCGAATTTCTCAAAACCAGGCATCTCTTGCCCATCCCTTAACCTCATGATCTCGCCCTTAACCAACTTCATCTTATATACCCCCTAGTGAATCAAGCTTCAATCACCAAATCCCAAGTTCTAAGCAAAAAGATAAATTTCCAATTTTGTGAGATTTATGATTTGTCATTTGGAATTTATAATTTAATATCAGCGGTGCCTTTCAACACCAACCCTATCACAGTAACCTTCAATAGGACAAACACTGCACCATGGAGACATTGGACGGCAAAGCTGCTGTCCGAATGACACTAAGAGGTCATTATACTCGATCCAATATCTCTTAGGAAGTTTTTTCCTGAGCATCATCTCAGTCTCATGTGGTGTCTTGGTTCTTACGTATCCCAATCTGTTGGATATTCTATGAACATGGGTATCAACGCAGATTCCCGGTTTCCCATACCCTAAAGTAACAACGAGGTTTGCCGTTTTCCTGCCAACACCCTTTAGTTTCAATAGCTCATCCAAATCATCAGGCACCCTTGAGTTATATCTTTTTATAAGCTCACGACAAAGATTAAGAATCGTTCTCGCTTTTGTTTTATAGAACCCAACCGGGTAAATAGCCTTTTCGACTACCTTGACATCTAGCTTAATCATATCATAAGGGTTCTGAGCAAGCCCAAACAACCTACTTGAAACCTTGGCTGTCGTTGTATCCTGAGTGCGAAGACTCAAGATCGTTGAGATTAAAACCTTAAAAGGGTCGCGGGACGTCTCTGCCGTGAGTGTGACAATAGGCACATCCCATTTACGACTCTCTTCCCTTAGGATTTTAATAATCTTGTGAATATCGCTATCTTTCATTTTCCAGCGCCCTTTTCACCCTTGATTATATTCTCTAGAGCCTCTTTTAACAGCTCATCTAAAGATTTGCCCCTTTTTTCCGCAATCTCTTTCATTAATTCATATCCGCTGTAACTAAAAATTGATCCAACGTTTCGAATTTGAGTAATATCTAGTGCAAATGGTTTACTCGCCTCACCGAAATAAACACTTACATGCGGGAAAGGAATCTCGATGCCCTTTCGGTCAAAGGTGTTTTTGATCCTTCTTCTTAGCTCCCGTCCCACCTCCCATTGCTTAAGCGGCTGAGTCTTAATCATGCACTTAATTATAACCTCAGAATTACCAAAGTTATCTACTCCTAATATCTCTAGAGGTTCTAATATCAGTGGACTAAAGTGTTCATCCTTGGATAGTTCTTCTCCTATTTCTTTAAGGAGCTCCATAACATTATCCACATTTTCCTTATATGCCACACCAACATCAATCACGTAGCGTGACCAGCCTCTAGTTCTATTTGACAATGTATTTATGGTGCCGTTTGGAAATACATGCACAATCCCCTCAAGGTCTCTCAGCACAATTGTTCTAAGATTAATCTCCTCTACAAGCCCACCTGTCCCGTTAATCTCGGCAACATCTCCAACACGAACCTGATTCTCCATTAGAATGAAGAAACCGCTTATAACATCCCTTACAAGGTTTTGTGCTCCGAATCCAACCGCAAGCCCTATAATACCGGCGCCTGTTATAATTGGCGCAATATCCATCCCGACTTCTCTAAGAACCATCATGAGAGCCATGACAAAGACAGAGACAAAAGCCACTTTCCTAAGTATATAGCCAATTGTCTTTACCCTTTTTTCGGTCTCCACAGTGGCAAAAAATTTCCCTTCATCTTTTACCATAATTTTTTCTACCCTCCCAATTAGGATAGAAAGCAACTTTATAAGCACATAAGCACCAATGGCAGTTACAACGATACGAAGACCCGAAGTCATAAGCCAATTAATAACTTGATCTATGTAATCCGGATTAAATATCCTAGACATTATGGATTACCCCCTTTCCAAAAGTATTTATGGAAATATAA
>JAKEHC010000142.1 GCA_022615255.1 Candidatus Dadabacteria bacterium
AAAACTACCTCGTGACCTCTTTTCTGAAAGGCCTCGATCATTTCATGAACATGAACCGAAGAACCTACATAACCAAAAATTGGAATACCAAAATCTGCACATATATATGCAATCTTCATTTTAATCTTATAGCTTTAATTTTTGTCTCGGGTTCAAGCGCTTTAGGGACCTCTTGACCGGTTTTAGACATACTTCACGATAAACTGCTATCTTGAATGGCAATGAAATTAACCACCAAATAAGGCATTTTAGAAATGGTGCATTGTACAATTGAAATGCCCATATTTTATTTCTTAAGGCTAAATACGAGCTATTCAGCAGTTTTATTTTCTGACCAGCGTCTTTGTATATAACGTTATTCTTATTCCTTTCAACGACTTGAGAGAGTTTACTAAAGTCTTCTTGGCAATTCAAAATTTGGATAACCAGATCTAAGATATTTAGCGATATAAAAAACAAGCCCTCCTTTTCACGTCTAGTGAAAAACCCATTCCAATCTATTTCCGAATCAATACGGCGTATAATTTTGAATACATCTACGAAGGATTTAAGGCGAATGGTGCCCAATTGAATGTCCATGAATATAGAAAGGATTTGAAACACTAATTCATATTCATCACTAAGAACATTATAAGCCTTGCCATTGTGTAGAAATGATTTCTTTTGCCCCCAGATTTCACCGTAATTGATTTTATAAGAAAAGTGGCTCTGAAAAGCCCAGTGTAGGTCAAGCTTAATTCCCTTTTTTCTGTACTCATAGTGGTGCGTGAAAATAGTTGTCATATACTGTCCTAATATTGACATAGAGCGAGGCTGATAACCCTCTATTTTAAGCATGTTATCTGCATGATTGAGTGAATCTTCTTTCCTGACTAAAAGGTCAATGTCTGCGATTGACCTTTGACCTATCTCCTCGTAGTAACGCTTCGCAAAAAAAGGGCCCTTTAAAAAGATGGCTTCTATTCCGTCTCGAGTCAGCAGTTCAAGCAATCCCTCCATCTCTAGGAGAATTTCCATACTCTTACGACCTTGATTGATGTAATGGGACTGCAGAAGATCCACTAATTTGGCTGGGAAGAGCTCAATTGCACGGGGTTCCTTCAAAGCAGAGTATATGTATCCTGAGATTTTGTTGCGGTTTGTAAATTTGCGAAAGCCTTTAACATCAAAGGATTCTCGTGATAGGAAGTCTTTTATCTCGCTTGGGTGCTTTTTTATTATGAGCCTAGTTAAAGTCAAGTTATCTATATCCACCATGTTAAATTTTAATAAACATACCGTATCCTGAGCAATTACGGAAAATATATATGACTAAGTGGCGTTTTTAGAAACCTTATTGTTCTTTAAGACCTAATTTCGGGCAGGAACATTATCTCAGCACCCCTTCAACCAGCTCCTTAGCTGTGGATTCATCATTGTAAGCTTCAAGACCAATATAACAATCAAAGCAACGGATTCGGTGAGCCAACATATGACACCTTTCTTCTAATCTATCTCGATCGAGGTTTTTATTATCAGTCGCCAGGTCAAATAAGGAAGACTTCATTTTAGTAAAATTGGCTCTAAAAAGACAATTAATCAACCTTACGGCAGAGGTTTCAGGTGGAAGCTCCCTTAACTCGAATGTGCCTTTCCTCCCAGTTATCTGTGGAAAAATAATCGCCCTTATATTACCACGCGCAATTGGACTTGCTCGAAGGAGACTACAAAACTGTGCGGGGGAAACGCTAAGACTATCTAAAGGGTCGTATTCCGGGAGCTCTCTTGTATTTAATCTTATTTCATTGGTATTTAAACGATAATCGATAAAGCCTGAAGGTGAAGCGTGAAAAGAATGCTGAAAGAAGCCCAGTGTTTGACGTTTAATTGATATGATAGTGGGTATGCCATGGAGCGCTCGTCCTTTAGTGTCGAATATTACCGAGACGCGGTCGTTTGCGGCAAATCTAACTTGCGTATTAAGAAGTACGCATATGAGCAACGAAGTCTTTCCAGACCCCTTGGGTCCAGCCACAATCACCCCATCGTTGCCAAAAACAAAGGCGGCTCCGTGTATAATCAGGTCACCTTTTCGGTGTGAATGATTCATGGCAAACTCCCTTATGACCCTCATGGCGGCTTTTCTTAAGCCCTTGTTTTTCTTGGGCGAAATGATATGAACTTGAGTTTTATCTGAGTTGACGCAGTAAAAAACCTTCTCCTCCTCATGATAAACGCTTTGATTATCTTCATTTAATCTCCGAGTGGGAAGCCTTATCATCCTTGTATCAAACGCGAAGGCGTCTATAAATCGATTGTTTTTTAAAGGCAGCATATTTAGTAAATTATTATATCGGTTGTCGTCCGTAATAAGTTGAACTTTACAACTGTATGAGGATACTTGATCAATTACTTCAAACTGTGGACATAGGAACTCTTCAAGCCAAATTAAATGGGAGTTATCTGAGGATTGAACTTGTAAAAAGAGGCCATTGAAACAGAGGTTTTTTAAATAAGTTCTTGGCATGATGTCGCAATTCGAGCAAAGATTTACTAAAGGTAGAGTTCCGGGTTTGAATCATATCTACTCTTCCCAACCTTTATCAGCTCTCGAAGCTTATTAATAGGAAATGATAATTCTTTTGTTCCAAATTTAAACCGGAATAATGCCGATCTAACCAGGACTATTATCATC
>JAKEHC010000143.1 GCA_022615255.1 Candidatus Dadabacteria bacterium
ATAGTTATTGACACATTTTCTAAAACCTATGCTATGACTGGTTGGAGAATCGGCTGGTCGGTTGCTCCAAAACCAATTATAGAAAAGCTCTCGATATTCCTTCAGGACACCATTACAAATGTCGCCGCTTTTATTCAGAAGGCTGCCTATGCCGCAATGATAGGTCCACAAGATTGGGTAGAGAAAAAGAGACTAATCCTTCAAAAGAAACGTGACAGAATGGTATCCGGTTTAAACTCAATCCCGGGAATTAAGTGCGATACCCCTTCTGGGGCGTTCTACGCCTTTCCGGATATCTCGGGGACAGGGTTAACCTCGCAGGAGTTCACAAACAGGTTAATGGAGAACTCCGGGGTTGCAGTTGTTGCCGGTACAGCCTTTGGAAGCCAAGGAGAGGGTTATGTGAGGGTAACCTACGCCGTCTCTGATAAGGATATAGATGAGGGAATAAAAAGGATAAAGGAGACAGACCTAAAAGCATAGCAAGTAGGGGTTTGATCAATCAAACCCCTGCCTCCTCCATAAGGGAGGGTAAGAGTGTGGGTGAATAGGAGACAGATTTGACAAATAGAAACAGAAAACCCCGCTTTTTTGAAAAGGTCCTATTTGCCCTATTCATTTTATTAGCCTCCGCAGTTCTATTCATTACATGCTATAAGGCTCCTGTAACAGGCAGGTCCCAGTTCATTTTGATTTCCGAGCAGGAAGCAAATCAGATGGGAACCGCGGCTTTTCAGGAGGTGCTAAGCAAGGAAAGTGTATCTAACAATGAAGTTTATAACGAAGCTGTAAGTAGAGTAGCCGGAAGAATAACCGGAGTTTCAGATATACCGCAATACAATTGGGATTATAAGGTGTTTAAAGACGATGAAACGATCAATGCCTTTGCCCTGCCTGGAGGAAAGATAGGGGTTTATACAGGAATTATCCCAGTTGCTGAGAGCGACGCAGGGCTCGCCACAGTGTTGGGACACGAGGTAGCACACGTTGCAGCGCACCATGGCGCAGAAAGAATCTCAACTGGAATCCTTGCCCAGCTTGGGGCAGTTGCCATCGGCGTTGCCCTTAGTAATAGAGACCCGTTGGTAGTGGACGCAATAATGCAGGCATATGGAATCGGTGTAACCGTGGGAGGTATACTGCCCTTTAGCCGTGTGCAGGAATCAGAGGCTGATAGTATCGGTTTAATTTACATGGCAAAAGCCGGGTACGACCCAAGTGAGGCTATTGACTTTTGGAATAGGATGGAACAAGCAACAAGGGGAAAACCCAAGCCGCCTGAGTTTCTCGCTACCCACCCCGGCTATGGTACGAGGGTTAGCAATCTAAAGAAATGGCTACCTGAAGCAACGAAGTATTACGAGCGCTCTGATAAGGCTCAGAACTTAATGATTAGCTCTTCTCACTGAGCCTTTTCTCTTCCCTCTCTTTCCATAGTATGATGCTTTAAAATCCTTCCAGAAGCTATAAAGAAAGCATCTTCCGCAATGTTCGTCGCAAGGTCTGCAACCCTTTCAAGGTCTCTGCTAATTAGGATGAGATACAGCGCACGGTCAATTATACTCGGGTCTCCGATCATATATGTCAAAAGCTCCCTCATAATCTGGTTCTCAAGAAAATCCACCTCATCATCCTTTTTACAAACCTCAACCGCAAGCTCCGTATTTTTGTTCACAAACGCATCTAGGCTTTGCCTGAGCATCTCCATCGCTCTTTCTGCCATCCTGGGGATATCGATAAGCGGTTTCACAGGAGGTTTGTCGGCAAGATAAACCGCCTTCTCGGCAATATTCACCGCATGATCCCCTATCCTTTCAAGGTCGTTATTTACCTTCATAATCATCGTGACTGTTCTTAGATCCTCAGCTTCCGGTTGATAGAGTGCGAGTATCTTTATTCCTAAGTTGTCTATTTCAATTTCCATCTTATTTACCCTGTCATCGCTTTTTATCACTTCCTCTGCTAGAATCATATTTTTTTCCTTGAGCGCCTTAACGCTCTTAGTAATCATCTCTTCAACAGAAGCGGCCATTTCAAGAAGCGCCCTCTTAAGATTAACAATTTCTTCTTCTAGTTTTTTCATGTTAATTCCCCTTACACTAAGATGATTTCAATATCTCATTTTTGAAAGAAGTCCTTTCTTTCTTTTTATTAAATGTTTCCTTGAGCCAACTGCCAATTTCATCCCTTACTCTCCTAAAGATGCTAAGAATTTCTTCTTCTGTGCCTTGATGACGAGACGGGTCATCAAAATCTCGATGCAGATATTCCTTGCCTCGTGGAAAGATAGGGCATGTTTCCTTAGCATGGTCACAAACTGTAACGACATAATCAAAATCCATACCATGAAAGTCGTCAAGGCTCTTTGAGCGATGCTTTGAAATATCAATACCCATTTCAGCCATTACCCTAATAGCGTAAGGATTCACGATTGAGGGCTTAGTTCCAGCGCTATATGCCTCATAATGCTCACCATAAAGATTCCTCAGTATTCCCTCCGCCATTTGAGAGCGAGAAGAGTTATGCGTACAAATAAACAAAACTTTTATCATTAACCAAACTTTCCTGATACATAATCCTCGGTCTGCTTATTTGAAGGTGTGAGGAATATTTTTTCGGTTGTATCATACTCAATTAACCTTCCCAGATACATAAAAGCTGTATAGTCAGAAACGCGGGAAGCCTGTTGCATGTTGTGAGTAACAATAACAATCGTGTAATCCTTTTTAAGCTCATGTATTAAGTCCTCGATTTTCACTGTAGCAATAGGGTCAAGAGCAGAACACGGCTCGTCCATAAGAAGCACCTCAGGCTCAACAGCAATTGACCTTGCAATGCAAAGCCTTTGCTGTTGCCCTCCAGATAGCGCAAACGCACTTTCATTAAGCCTGTCCTTCACTTCATCCCAGAGAGCTGCACCACGGAGGCTCTTTTCCACTATCCCATCCAAAACAGAATGTTTGTGAATCCCAGCAATTCTAGGACCATATGCAACATTATCATAAATTGATTTTGGAAAAGGATTGGATTTTTGGAAAACCATACCAACCCTTTTTCTGAGTTCTGTAACATCATGCCTAGGGTCAAAAATATCCATGCCGCTTATCTTTATTGAGCCTTCAATGGTTACCCCGTCAATAAGCTCGTTTAGACGATTTAAGCAGCGAATAAGCGTGGATTTCCCGCATCCTGAGGGCCCGATATAGGCAGTAGCCTTATTCTTCGGAATCTCCATGTTTATGTCAATTAGAGCAGGGCTACCACTGTACTTTAGCGTGAGATCTTTAATCTCGACTATCGGGTTCGGTATATCTACCTTTTGACTCACGCCTTTCTCCTTAATTTCTTCAGCCTTTACAAGATTATCATACTCCTGATTTTCCTCTATCTTATTAATTTCTAAAGGTAATTCCACGGTGACCTCCTTTTTTTCCATCATAAAGATTCTACCAAGAGTGGGTTTAGATTAAAATGCTGATGTAGCGTATCTTTTCCTAAGACGGTTTCTTATGATTATCGCAGCAAGATTTAAAAATACAACAATAAGAATAAGCAGTAAAGTTGTCGCATATACCATAGGCTTTGCCGCTTCAACATTTGGAGATTGAAACCCTACATCATAAATATGAAACCCAAGGTGCATGAACTTTCTCTCAAGGTGTATGAATGGGAAGTGTCCATCTATTGGGAGTGCTGGGGCAAGCTTCACAACCCCTGTAATCATAAGAGGAGCTACCTCCCCTGTCGCTCTTGCTATGGCTAAGATAAGTCCTGTAAGTATAGCCGGCATTGCACTCGGAGCGACTACCCTCCATATTGTTTCAAATTTCGTCGCTCCGAGTGCGAATGAACCTTCTTTTATTTGCCTTGGAACTGCTGCGAGCCCTTCCTCTGTGGCAACAATTACTACTGGCACGGTAAGAAGGGCAAGCGTAAGCGATGCCCAGATGATTCCTCCTGTGCCGTAAGTCGGTGTTGGGAGTGCCTCAGTATAAAAAATGTTATCTATTGATCCTCCAATTACGTATATAAAAAAACCGAGTCCAAAAACACCGAATACTATCGAAGGAACACCTGCTAGATTGTTAACGCATATCCTTACGATTCTTAAGAGCACTCCCTGCTTAGCGTATTCTCTAAGATAGAGCGCAGCAAGAACCCCAAAAGGCAAAACGACAACGCTCATTATGAGCACCATCATTACTGTTCCAAAAATGGCAGGGAATATTCCGCCTTCTGTGTTTGATTCTCTAGGTTCTCCAGAAACAAACTCCCAAACCTTTGAGATATAAAGAAGCACCTTATCCAGCAAGCTCATATCATTTGGCTGATAAGCCCTGACAATCGTTCCAATGGGCATCTCCTTTTCTCTTCCATCTACGGTTGAAACGACTATCTTATTTTCAGCGAGTTTCTCGTATAGACCGGCAAGTTCGGACTCTTTGTTCTGGTATAACTTTTTCTGTAGTTCGATTTGGTATTCAAGGCTTTTAATCCTGGCTTCAAGAGCGCTTGGATCCCCGCCTCGAAGTTCTAGTTTCTTTATATCTAATCTGAGTTTCTCAATGTTATAGTTGAAATCTCCTATGTCTTTCTTCTCAATCCTTTTTATAGTCTTATATATTTCCTCCGTTTGAGGAAGAATGCCTTTAAGAGCAATCCAAGACTGTTCATTTCCCCTTGCAATTATAACTTCTCCCTCACGAATCTCTTTAATAAATCCATACATATTTCCCCATTCGAGCCTTTCAAAAAGAACCGCCTCACTTGGATAATCTATTTTCGCAATCTCGTTTTTATTTATCCATTTAAAATCCAATCCATATATATCTCTGTTTCCAATTTGGAGCTGAATCCTATAAAGCTTTGGAGTTCCAACAGATGCATCAGGCTGTGGTATTTCCTCACGACCCCTTATTTGTCCAAGGAATTTGGCTCCGTCCTTGAGTGTAACCTCGGCAATATCAGAGGGCCAGAAGAACCCCAGCCCCTTTGCCATAATAAGAAAAAGGAGTCCTCCTATCATGAGAAGGCTAAAAGCAAGCGCTCCACCAGTAATCCATACAAAAGGGTCACCGCTCTTCCAGAATTTTTTCATGCCTCCACCTTAAATCCAATCATCTATGCAATTCTCCAATCGAAATAAAACATCGATACCATTCATACCATAAACCCACCAGCAAGACTGGTGGACTACCCGCTTTTTTCGCTTTATATACCAATTTATTGGGTAGGTCATGAGTCTTGCTCGTGACCGCTCAGCCTGTTTTATAACTGTTGGTATTTTTTCCTAAGTCTAATCCTTACAATCTCTGCCGCAGTATTTACTAAAAAGGTTACTAGAAAAAGTAAAAGCGCCGCAAGAAATAGAACCCGATAAAGGGTGCCGCCATGGGGCGCTTCAGGAATCTCAACTGCTATATTTGCCGACAATGCTCTAAAGCCATTAAATATACTCCAGTCCATAATCGGCGTATTCCCCGTTGCCATAAGAACAATCATTGTCTCTCCAACTACACGGCCAAAGCCAATCATGATTGCAGAAAATATTCCTGCACTTGCCGTTGGAAGCACGACTTTGATTGCGGTTTGCCACCTGGTTGCTCCAAGAGCCAGAGAACCAGAAATTAGGTGCTTGGGGACATTTGATAATGCATCTTCAGAAATGGTAAAAATAATGGGAATAACGGCAAATCCCATAGCGAATCCTACAATCAAAGCGTTTCTTTGATCATACTGAAGCCCAAAGGTGTTGAAAATTGATGCCTTGTAGTCTCCTCCGAACAAAAGGTTTTCGATAGGTAGGTTTAACCAAAGACAAATTTGAATCCCAAAGATAAATATCGGTAAAAGAAGAAACAGTTCAGAACCCTCCTTAAACCTACCGCGGACTGACTTTGGCATCAATCTCCAAAGAAATACAGCGGATAGTGTCATAACGGTAAGAACCGCCGGGATCAAAAAAACAGCTGGTAATATCTTTTCAATAAGTGGTGCCATCCATAGCCCTGCAAGAAAACCCAAAACAACTGTTGGAAGAGCAGCCATTATCTCAATAACAGGTTTAATTAAGTTTCTTAAAGAAGGATGCATAAATTGAGAGACGCAAATGGCACCGAGTACAGCTAATGGGATGGCAAAAACGAGTGCGTAGAATGTCCCCTTAAAGGTCCCATAGGCAAGTGGAGTAAGACTAAATTTGGGTTCAAAATCATCAGTCCCTCCGGTTGATTGCCAGACGTATTCAGGTTTGCTATAACCTTCATACCAAACCTTTCCAAAAAGGGCTTTTAAGTTTACCCCGGGATGAGGATTATCTATACTCCAATTATATAAAGTCCCTCTTTCATCAACCGCCACTGCGCCGTCTGCCTTAGGAGCAAAGGCGAGTGCTTTTATAGGATACCCTTCCCCCTCCAGTTCAAGAAGCTTCCGTTCCGAGGTTGAGTAGTCAAGAATAATTACCCCCTTTGAATCAGCGCTTAAAAGACCTCTGTCCCTTGGGGAAGCGGCGACTGCGGTAACTAACCCATTATGTTGAGCAAGCGCATGAGCCTTTTTAAGCCTTCTGCCTATAGGTGATGTATTATCCTCAACCTGAAACCAGGTAGAAACATTGCCAGAACCATCCCCAACTATAAGAGAACGGTCTCCTATAATAAACCCAAGGTCAGTTATCGCTATTTCTGGATTTCCAGTAGCATCAATAACCTCTTGAAGCCTTGGGTTCGCCTTATCTCTTATGTCCCAATGATAAAGTTCCCCCTTTCTTGTCCCTACATATAGATTGTCGAGAAATTGGTCAAGTGCTATGGCTGTAACTATTCTGCCTTTAAGCTCTGGCGTGAGATCGTATTTAAGTTCTTCCTTTTTTTCCTCTCCAACCAAAGAACTGGTGGTCAGCTGCGAAAGAAAAATGAGTCTCCCATCTGAGGTGACTGCCGCAACCCCTTTCAAATCGTCATCCAAAGCATTAAAAGCAACATGTGTAAGAGGAAGAGCATCAACCTTAATCGGTTCTCCCTCTACTACCTCAGGCTCTATTATTCTTTCGTCATTATCATTAAAGCTCACATTAAACTTAATATCGACAGGTAAAATATAACCATCATCTGTTCCTAAGGTATATTCCTCGTTATCTAGTGAGCCTAAAGCCGATGTTATCTTCTTTCCTTCAATTTTTCCTAGAGGGATTTGCTTAATGGCTTTTCCATCCTTAAGAGATATAAAATCAACTAAACCATTCTCGGTTATCACAAATCCTATTTGCCTGTACTCATCTATACCGAGCGCAAGAATAGGAAAATCAGATACTGAGGTAGGATTAACGGATTTTGATGAAATTACGAGAGATTTACTAAGGTCGAATCTACCAGCAAGTTCTGCTTTTGCCCCTTTCCAGAGTGGATAAACCTCAAGAGTAATAAAGACAAGTATAGCAAGAATGCTTAGGATTATAGCTATACCACCGAAAGTGATTACTATGCTTGCTAATTTATCTGCAAGCCGCCTGCGCTTAATTGAAAAGGCGTCAAAGGCGGCTTGGTCCGTACGCTTTAGCTTTGGTAAAGCTGCCATAATAAATTAAAATTACTGCTTTGCGGATTCGGCTGATCCTATCTTTTTAAGCTCTTCACCAACTATATTCGCAGGAATTGGGTCATAACCATCTTTAACCACAACCTCCTGCCCTTCTTTACTTAGAATGAACTCCACAAATTGACTAACTAACGGGTCAACCGGCTTATTAGGGGCTTTGTTGATATAGACATAAAGATACCTTCCAAGCGGGTAGGAACCATCTAAAACGTTTTGATAATCGGCAGCCTTGCAAGGCTTACCATCCCCTTTAGAAAGCGGAACGGCACGAACACCTGAGGTTTTGTATCCAATGCCGCTATATCCTATTCCGAAACGGTCTTCACTCACACCCTGGACAACCGAGGCAGAGCCTGGCTGTTCTTTGACCTGATCCTTATAATCACCTTTACAAAGGGTGTGCTCTTTGAAAAACCCATAAGTCCCCGAAGCAGAGTTTCGACCATATAAACTTATAGGACGATTAGCCCAATCACCCGTAAGACCAAGTTGACCCCAAGTTGTTATATCCCCTGTTCCACCGCATTTTCTCGTTTTTGAGAAGATTGCGTCTGCTTGTTGCATTGTAAGGCACTCTATAGGGTTATCCTTATTAACATAGACTGCAAGAGAGTCAAGAGAAGTACGAATACCAGTGGGTTTGTAGCCAAACTTCTTTTCAAACTCGTCTATTTCTTCGCCCTTCATAGGACGTGACATAGGTCCTAGCTGGGCTGTTCCTGAAATCAGGGCTGGTGGAGCTGTGCTTGAGCCCTTGCCTTCTATCTGACATCTCACATTAGGATAGAATTTAGCGAATCCCTCGCACCAGAGCGTCATAAGGTTATTCATTGTATCCGACCCGATACTGTTTATATTTCCAGATATACCGCTTTCTTTTGTGTAAGCCGGTATCTTTGGGTCAACCTTTGCCGCCTGCTGAGCAAATCCAATATAGCCTCCGAACGCAAGAACAAAAGCAACAACACTCCCTATAAACCGAGCCTCTAGCCGATGTAACAATGTTTTTATTTTACTCATAATTTTTCTCCTCCTCATAATCCGATATTTGTCTATTAATTAAACTGTGAATTGTTAAGAAATTGTTAAGAATCCATTAAATCTCTATTAAAAACGGTTAATTGATGATCAAAGACACGAGATAAGATGATGTGAGTTATTCTCACACTGGAAGTGTAACTATAAATTTGCTCCCTTTTCCAACCTCGCTCTCTACTCGAATCTCCCCGCTGTGCATTATTACAACATGCTTTACTATGCTAAGTCCTAGCCCTGTGCCGCCAAGCTTCCTCGCACGTGTTTTATCAGCCCTGTAAAACCGCTCAAAAATTCTAGGCAGATGCTCCTTGGGAATTCCAACCCCGGTATCAAAAACCTCAATTCCAAACTCTGAGTTGATCCTATTAACCTGAACCCCGATTGTACCGCCCTCTGGCGTATACTTTACAGCATTATCTATCAGGTTTATAAACATCTGTTCTAAAAGAAATCTGTCTCCCCTATACTTGGGCAAATCCTCCTTTACGCCAAGAGAAACATGCAGGCTCTTTTCTTCAACCCTGCTTTTCAGCGCCTCAAGCGACGAGTACACAATTTCTTTAAGATCAACATCCTCGAAGGCGGCTTTTGGTTCTTCTCCCCACGGAGCACTCTTTCTTTCAATCTCAGATAGCAAAAGAAGCTCGGAAACTATATTGATTAATCTATCTGTATGCCTTTTTATTATGCTAAGAAAACGATTTCTCTCTTCCGGATTTTCATAATCTCCCTCCTCTAAGGTTTCGACATAGCCTTTAATGGCTGTCAGGGGTGTTCTAAGCTCGTGAGATACATTTGCAACAATATCCGCCTTTATTCTTTCTAGTCTCTTGAATTCGGTTATATCAAATATCACGAATATTGCCTCTTTTTCCGCCGATTTTAAGGGGATTGCGCTTGTTAGAAAATATCTCTCAACTGGATGCAAGACCGAAATCTCTTTTTTTTCGGCAACCTGTTTTTTAATAACGTTTTCTACCAATTCCATTATTTCTCTGATTCTTAGAATCTCCCAGTAGGGTTTTCCGATTGAATCATCCTTTATTTCGAGCATGTCTTTTAAAGCGCTATTTATGAGCCTAATTTTGCCATCACCATCTACAACCATTACTCCTTCACTCATCGTGCTTATAACAGTCTCAAGCTGACTCTTCTCGAGAGAAACCTCTTTGAATAGGTCCTCTAATTTTTCAGCCATTTCGCCCAAGGCGATGTTAAGCTTTCCGATTTCTCCCTTTTTATCAGATATCGGAATACTCACGTTAAAATCCCCTTTTGCAATCTCTTGAGAGAGCTTAATAGTTCTCTCAAGGGATTTTGTGAGAGCCCTCGACGAGACAATCGAAAGTAAAAGCGCAAGGGCTACTAAAATCAAGCAGATGTAGATTATCTTGGATTTTAAAGGTGAAAATACCTTCTCTAGAGAGCTTGATGGAAGTGCCGTTCGGATTACTGCCTCTACCGCTCCATTCTCATCCTTAATAGGGACTGCAATGTAAACCATCTCCTTATCAACAGTTGTACTGTACCGAATGCTTTTTCCAGTTCCTTTGAGAATGGCCTCTACTACCTCTGGTCTTTTTGCATGATTTTCCATTCTTGAAGGGTCTTCCTGAGAGTCACCTATTACGACACCGTCCTTGTCTATTACCGTAATCCTTACCCCAATTTTATGAGCAAATTGTGAAACTAAGGATTTTATCTCTTCCCTATTCCCCTGAGCAACCGGAGCTTGAAGAAACTCTCGAACTAGGACAGCCTCGGTTAGCAACCTTTCTTCCGTAAGTGCTTTGTCGTGTTTTTCGAGCTCACGGATTATTAAGATAGTAAATAAAAAGAAAACTAAAGAGATAATGAATAGATTAAGAAGAAAATATTTCCAAAACGTTTTCACATTTTTCCCTACTCTTCTAACTTATATCCTATGCCCCTGATTGTTTTTACCATGGTCCCAGATTTACCCAGTTTTTCCCTGAGATTTTTTATATGAACATCGATCGTTCTATCGTAGATCAGCTTTTCGTCCCCCCAAATCCTTTTCTTCTTAAGCAA
>JAKEHC010000144.1 GCA_022615255.1 Candidatus Dadabacteria bacterium
ATTCTTAATATTATTACTCCTTATTTCGACCCTAGAAATGGCAATTCCTATGCCAACAATTTTCATAATTCCGACTTCTAATGTTTAGAGGAAGTTATGAACCAAATTATCTTTAAAAAGGGGGTAAAAATATGCTTACCTGTGTAATTCCACACAGTGCAAGCTGTGTAAATTTGCACAAAAAGGCAGGCAAAATTATGGTGTCGATTTTATCTTAACGAGTAATAATGCAATGTATTAAGGTTTTCCAACGGTTACAGTCAAACTGGCATAGAATTTGCTATACCTAACCATAATAAAGGAAAAGGAGTGGTCTATGCATTATTTTGAAGAAACGGGTAGACTTGTTATCAGATACCCCACCTATCTTAAAGAGGAGTTCTCTAACTTGAGGTTAAGTAGGCAAATTACCCTAGGGTATGCGTTGATGTTTTTTCTAATGATGCTTATAAGTGTGTTTTCAATCTATAACATTTATAGGCTAGATAAAGCCCAATCTAATATCGAAGGACGACGTAGCACATTATCAAACCTTCTTTCAAGTAAAGAAAAAGAGACAGAAACTCAGGAAGGTTTTAGCTTTGGAAACGAGATGCTGAACGAAGCCTTAAAAATCATGGATGAACATATAGGATATGCCTACGTAAACATCTTCACTATAATAGGGATGGCCCTTCTCTTTGGCGGAATATTAACTTTAATGATTCCACGATTAATCACAAAACCTGTTTCCTATCTAGTTAATGCCGCAAAATCGGTTGCTAGAGGGGATTACTCATACAGAGTAAATACGATATCGGGAAGCAACGAGATTTCTTCGCTTATTCAGGCTTTTAACGGGATGCTTGAGAATATCGAGTACCACCACGAGGAGATTCTCGAGAAGAATAATGAAAATTTGAGGCTTCTCGAAGAAACAAAAAAGTTTAATGAAGTGCTCGAAAAGAAAATTGAGGAAGCCACAAGAGAGATAAAGGAAAAGCAGGAAGAGCTCATAAAAGCGGAAAGACTAGCTACCTTAGGAGAGATCGCGACAGGGATCGCTCATGAAGTGAGGAACCCTCTCTCAGGAATTGCTGTTGCGCTAGAGCTTATGAAAAATGAAACCCAAAACCAAGAGAATAAGCAAACTATTTCTGAAATTCTAAAAGAAATAGACAGGCTTGAACGCATTGTAAAAGACCTCCTTCAATTTGCGTATCTTTCGTATCCTCGGGGCTTAAATTTAATCGAATGTAACCCGAATGAGATAGTAGAAAGAGCAATTAGTTTGGTGAGTCTAAAAACTAAGGAAAAAGGGATTGACGTTGAGAAAAACCTTGATTGCACCGTGCAATTTAAAGTAGACCATGAGCAGATCCAGCAGGTGATTATGAATCTCTTAATCAATGGGATTGAAGCTATGGACATGCCGGGAAAACTCACTGTTGAAACCGCCAACAGCTTTAACAGTCATGTATCAATAAAAGTTTCAGACACAGGCTGTGGTTTCTCTGAAGAAGATAAAGAGAAAATCTTTCGACCTTTTTATTCAACTAAAGAGCAGGGCACTGGGCTTGGTCTTTCCATCTCTCGGGGGATTGTTGAAGTACATAAAGGTAAAATCCTTGTCTCGAGTGAAAAAAATAAGGGCACTACATTTACTGTTATGATTCCTACAAATTTGATCGCAGAATAAGTATTTAATTCATATTCGAATGTTAAGTAACATCTTTTGTCTTCAGTATAAACATCAATTTGGGTATAAAAAGTGAGTGAACTTATCTTAATAGTGGATGATGAAAGATTTCTATGTAAACAGCTTGAGAAAGCCCTTTCTCAAGAAGGATACAGCATTATCTCTGCCTTTACAGGAAAAGAAGGGATTGAATTTGCGAAAAGGGAGAATCCCGCATTGATCCTTCTTGATTATAAACTTCCAGATACAAACGGTATCGAGACCCTTCAAAGCCTAAGCACAATTGAACCACATCCCACCATAATCATGATGACCGGATATGGAAGCATTGAAGTAGCCGTATCAGCTATCAAGATGGGTGCTTATGATTACATCGAGAAGCCTTTTCACATAGACAAGCTAAAAGTCATAATAAGAAACGCCCTAAGTACCATTGAGCTTAAAAGGAATCTAAACACAGCCACAAGTAGGGAACAGGAGAAATATGGATTTAATTCCCTTATAGGAAAGAGTGAGGTTATAAAAGAGGTTATTTACCTGTTTCAAAAATTATCAGAGACTGATCCTAAAACGATATTCGTTACTGGAGAAAGCGGTACTGGAAAAGGGCTTGCAGCAAGGATTCTCCATTTTAATGGAGGAAGGGCTGAAAAGCCCTTTATTGAATTAAACTGCGCTGCCATTCCGGAAACACTCCTCGAGAGTGAGCTTTTCGGTTATGAAGCGGGGGCTTTTACAGATGCAAAAAAGATGAAAAAAGGAATCCTTGAGCTTGCAGATGAAGGAACCATTTTCCTAGACGAAATCGGTGATATGACCCCTGCACTTCAGGCAAAGCTCGTAAAAGTAATTGAAGAAAAAACCTTCAGAAGAATGGGAGGGACCAGGGATATAAGCATAGATGTAAGGGTGATTGCTGCAACAAACCATGATGTCAGGGAGTTGATAAGCAAAAACCTTTTCCGTGAAGATTTGTATCATCGCTTAAATGTGATAAATATCAAGATGCCGCCGCTTAGAGAGAGAAAAGAGGATATCCCACTGCTTACCGATTACTTTGTCGCGTATTTCAATAATGAGGCTCACAGGGACATAACTATAATACCAGAGGAAATGAGAGAAGCGTTCTTGAGTTACCACTGGCCAGGAAACATCCGTGAACTTAGAAACACTATAGAAAGGGCTGTGCTTTTAAGTGAAGGGAGAAAATTAAATCCTAGATATACTAAGCTTGAAGAAAGAATCGAAGATGAAATAAAAATTGAAAAATCCGAGGACAGGATGATTCTAGAAATACCGCTTGCGGATGCATCACTCACAAAAATAGAAGAGAAGGTTATAAGAGAAGCGTTAGACTTAAATGACCGGAATCAAACAAAGACCGCTGAATTGCTTGGAATTACAAGAGAGGTTTTAAGATACAGAATGAAAAAGATGGGATTATTGGATTAA
>JAKEHC010000145.1 GCA_022615255.1 Candidatus Dadabacteria bacterium
ATTTCTCATCCATAATAGAATCCAAAGACCTTAGTCCTTTCTAACACCTACGAATTCCTGAATATAGAATTATCCAGTTAATAAGTTAAATCGCTTAACCTTTTTTGTTCACTTATTTAAACTGATAACCCATTCAAATTTATAAGCTTGAAAGTTTGCTGAAACTGAGTAACACTACTATCAGCTTACATTTTTAATATAGTTTTGCAGTACCCAAATGAAAGTCATCGGAGGGTTGGCAGAACGGCTATTGCACCGGTCTTGAAAACCGGCGTCCGAAAGGACTTGGGGGTTCGAATCCCTCACCCTCCGCCAGTTAGAAAAAGAGTTTTCTGGCGTCCGCCATGTGGGATCGCCAGCCGTTTTTCGGGGAAATTCCAAGCCGTTTTGAATTCAGTAAAGCCCGAAGCGAGCTTTTCTTTTTGAGAGAATTAAGATTTTTTGATATCATAATTTTGAAAGCATAACTTATGCTTTGATGATATCAAAGTTTTGAAACCATGGTAACAATCGGCGAGAATATCAAAAAATACCGCAATAAACTTGGCATGACACAAGACGATTTAGTGAGAAAGTCTGGTGTGAAGCACACCACCCTCACAAAAATTGAGGGAGATTTTGTACAAAAGCCGAGCGTTCAAGTGATAGCAAAAATCGCTAAGGCATTAGGGGTTGCGGTGGAAGATTTGCTAAAATAATATCAACATAAAACATATGACAAAAGATAACCGAGCCAACGAGACCAAAATACGCGAGCTGATCGAAAATTGGGCTTCGGCGGTTCGTCCTGAGGATATTGATGGAATACTGGCTCACCATTCTGACGACATCGTAGTAGGCAAAGAAAAGATTTGATAGAATAAAATTGACTAAGCAGAATAATTATGAAAAACCCGATCATCGTAAAAACTATGATACGCGCTCCTATGGCAAAAGTGTGGGAGTACTGGAACAAGCCGGAACACGTCACCGGCTGGGCTTTTGCTTCGGATGACTGGGAGGCGCCGGCAGCAGAGAATGATTTGCGCGTGGGAGGAAAATTCAAGACCGTTATGGCGGCAAAGGACAAAAGCGAGAAGTTTGATTTTACAGGCACATACACTGCTGTAAAAGAGCATTCGCTTATTGAATACGACTTAGACGACGGCCGGCATGTGAGAGTTGAGTTTGCCGGGCTTCCCGAAGGTGTAAGGATTACAGAAATCTTTGAGCCTGAACATGAAAATACTGAAGATATTCAACGCTCTGGCTGGCAGGCGATTTTGGATAATTTCAAAAAGTATGTCGAGAGTAAATCATAAATTTATGAGAAAAATCATTGTTATAGAATTCATTACGCTCGATGGTGTCATGCAGGCGCCCGGCGGACCCGAGGAGGACACCTCCGGCGGTTTCAAGTACGGTGGCTGGATTGTTCCATATGCTGATGAATTCTCTGGTAAGGTCATGAAAGAGCAGATGAAGCAGCCCTTTAATTTGCTCTTGGGCAGAAAAACCTTCGAGATATTCGCATCTTACTGGCCGCAACATGCGGACGGATGGCCTGGCATCAACGATGCTACAAAGTACGTTGTTTCAAATACGCTTACAAGGCATGATTGGAAAAATTCCATCTTTATAAAAGGCAACGTTGTAGAGGAAATTAAAAAACTCAAAACGCAAGACGGCCCTGACTTAAAAGTATGGGGCAGCGGTAATCTTATCCAAACGCTTTTGAAACACGATTTGGTTGATGAATTGTGGCTCAAAACATTTCCCATTACGCTAGGCTCAGGCAAGCGCCTTTTTGCCGAAGGCACGATTCCAGCGGCGTTCAAACTGACGGATAGCAAAGTTTCGCCAAGCGGAGTTATCATTGCCAATTACGAGCTTGCAGGCGAAGTGAAAACAGGATCGTTTGCGTAGGAAAAAATTGCCGCCAAAGAAAAACTTGAAATCGCCCTTTCCGCTCCGGTTCAAGGCGAGGCGGGCGGAAGGGGGGAGTGGTGGGAATTCCGCCCGCCGAGCCCAGCGATTTCGGTACGGATATTTTCAAACAGACACCGCCATATTATTTCTTGCTTGACTCAAGAGATTGTATAATCTACTTATTTCAAAAACATAACGTAATTCTCTTTTTTGGAAAACCCATAGATTCAAGCTAATGCCAGGCAAACTCTACGTCGTCTCAACACCGATAGGTAATCTTGAGGACATTACGCTCAGAGCGATTAGAATTCTAAAAGAAGTTGATCTTATCGCCTGCGAAGATACTAGGGTAACAAAGAAGCTCCTTTCCCATTATCAAATTCAGAAGCCTGTTACCAGCTACCACAAACATAATGAAGAAGTAAAGGCGAAGGAACTCTTGTCATTATTAGAGGCAGGAAAAAATATCGCCCTGGTATCAGATGCGGGAACACCAGGAATTTCAGACCCTGGATATAGGCTAATAAGCCTTTCGCAAGAAAAAGGAATAGAGTTGATTTCAATACCCGGTCCAAGTGCGGCAATAGCGGCATTAAGCGTCTCAGGGCTTCCTACCTCAAGCTTCTCGTTTTTTGGGTTCCTTACAAAGTCTTCCAAAAAGAGAAGGGAATTCTTCGAATCAATTAGGGAATCATCTCAAACCATTATTCTTTATGAATCACCTAATAGAATCATAGAAACACTGTATGAAATCCTGGAGGTTCTCGGGGATAGACAGGTCTCTGTAAGCCGGGAGCTTACCAAGATGTTTGAAGAAACCCTCAGGGGAAAGATTTCAAGGGTGATAGAAATATTAAAACAAAAAGAAAAAATAAGGGGTGAATTTACAATAGTTCTCCAGGGAAAAGTCAATGAAACTGTGGTTCCTAAAGATATAATAGAGAAGGAGCTTAAGGTCTTTAGAGAAAAGGGTTTAAGCCTAAAAGATACAGTTAAAGAGGTTTCTAGAAAATTACGGCTTTCTAAAAGTAAAGTATATAAAGAAGCGCTTAAGGTTTTTAAAGCATCTTAAGACTAAAACTCAAAAAAGTAAAACTTTAACAATCTTTATCTCTTCTTTTTCTTCTCCTTCTCTGCCTCCGGTCCTATTCTCACTTCCCTTTCTGTCTTCTGTTTTTTATCCATTGCTTCGCCCTGAATCCGAGCCTTGCAGGGATCACAGATTGAAACCTCGGAAGGTTTTCCACAAATCATACATACCCTTTTCTTCTCTGTCATATTTCCTCCTGCATTTAAATAAGTTTAGCCACGAATTAACACGAATTGACACGAAGGAAATTAAACGGGATTCAAAAAAAATAATTCTTGAATCCTGCATAGTGAGTTATGCATCCTTATTTTACTATGAATTCGTGTTCATTCCTGACTGAATAAAAACTAAATCCTTAATATAGCGCTAAATCGGGGGTCTTTTTTCACTCCAATTCGTATGAATTTCATAAGCATGCGCTACCCGAAGTATCGTTTCCTCATCAAATGGCTTGCCGAGAATCTGAAGCCCTATCGGGAGCCCGTTTGATGTAAAACCGCAGGGAATGGCTATGCCGGGAAGCCCAGCTAGATTACACGGTATCGTAAATATGTCTGAAAGATACATCTTCAATGGATCGTCCGTTTTCTCTCCAATCTTGAAGGCAGCCTCTGGTGAAGTCGGTGTCATAATCACGTCAACCTTTTTAAAAGCCTCCTCAAAATCCCTTTTTATCAGAGTTCTCACACGCTGAGCCTTGAGATAATAGGCGTCGTAGTACCCTGCCGAAAGCGCATAAGTACCTATCATAATCCTTCGCTTGACCTCAGCGCCAAAACCTTCCGCTCTCGTTCGATTATACATATCCCTAAGCGAATTTGAATCAGGAACTCTAAGTCCATACCTGACCCCATCATACCTTGCAAGGTTTGAGCTTGCTTCAGATGGGGCAATGATGTAGTAACTTGAAACTGCATACTCCGTGTGTGGAAGGGTGATTTCTTCTATAGAGCACCCTAGGTCTTCGACGAGTTCTATAGCCTTCTTTACAGCCTTCTCAACCTCAAAATCTATCCCCTTTATGAAATATTCCTTTGGAACCCCCACCCTGATCCCTTTGATTTCACCGTTAAGATGACTTACGTAGTCAGGAACGGGAACATGAACCGAGGTCGAATCCTTATTATCTCCCCCTGCAAAAACGTTTAGCATTAAAGCCGCATCCTCAACAGTTTTTGTGAGAGGACCTCCCTGATCCAACGATGAAGCGAAAGCTATCATTCCAAACCTGCTCACCCTTCCATAAGTGGGTTTAAGTCCGGTAATTCCGCAGAATGCGGCAGGCTGCCTTATAGAGCCCCCTGTGTCCGTTCCGATGGATGCAAAACAAAGCGATGCCGAAACAGCTGCGGCGGATCCCCCGCTAGAGCCGCCCGGAACCCTTTCTAAATCCCATGGATTCCTAGTGGGTCCAAAATAGGAATTCTCAGTAGACGAGCCCATCGCAAACTCATCCATGTTATTCTTTCCGACTACAATAGCCCCTGCATTTTTTAGTCTTTCGACAATAGTCGCATCATAAGGAGGAGCGAAATTCTCAAGGATCTTAGACCCGCACGTCGTTCTCGTTCCCTTCATAACGAAAATATCTTTGACACCGATAGGAACGCCATGTAACGTGCCAATATAATCTCCGGAGGAGATTAATTCCTCTGCCCTCTTTGAAGCCTTCAGCGACTCCTCTCTCAATATCGAAATATATGCGTGTACCTTGCCTTCAATCCCATCGATTCTATCGAGAATGGTCTTAGTAACCTCTACCGGAGAAACCTCCTTTCTCTTTAAAAGTAGAGACAACTCGCGTATCGTAAGAAACGGCAATTCCATTTCGTTCTCCTAGTTTGATTTTAGCCACCGAGGGCACAGAGGTAGGAATTAAATCAAAGAATTTCTCCGTGTACTCTGTGGCTAAAACTTTCTAATCCTCAATGACTTTTGGGACTGTAAAAAACCCCTCTTCCTTTTCAGGTGCGTTTTCTAAAGCCTCCTCCGAAGACAGCCACGGATTGACGACATCCTCGCGCAAAGGTGTAGACATCTGAAGAACATGAGTAGTAGGCTCGACAGAAGAGGTATTAAGCTCATTCAGCTTTTCCATATACTCTAGGATGTTTTCAAGCTGCCTGGCGAATCTATCAAGGTCGTCTTCTTTAAACTCAAGTCTGGCTAGCTCGGCTACATGTTTTACATCATCCTTTGAAATCTTCATTATCTAACCTCTTGGAATATATTTATTTGAACCGCCTAACACTTTAAGGTGATTTTGCCCTTTGAGTCTCTACACATCTCCTCTACGAAATCTAACACCTTTGCCTCAAGCTTAGTCCCGGATAGCCTGTTTATCTCCTGTATGCCGGTTGGGCTAGTGCTGTTTACCTCAGTCAGATAACCCCCTATAACGTCTATTCCTACGAAATAAAGCCCATCACCCCTGAGCTTAGGCGCCAGTGTTTCACATATTTGAATATCCCTACTCGTTAGCTCTGTATAAACAGGACTTCCGCCTGAGTGGAAATTACACCTAAACTCCCCTCCCGGTTTTGCTACTCTAAGTACGGCGCCAAGCGGGTTGCCGTTAAGCAATATAATCCTCTTATCTCCCTCCGACACCTCCTTGATAAACCTCTGTCCAAGAACATAACGCCTCCCACCCTCCGTTATGTTTTCCAGTATCACATTTGAATTCCTATCACCCTCTTTAACGTAAAAGACGCCTTCCCCCCCACAGCTATCAAGCGGTTTTACAACCATCTCCCCGCCAATTTTAGTGAGAAAGCTTTTCAATATGCCAATATCCTTAGATACGACAGTCGGCGGGATCAGCTCTGGAAAATTCAGGGCATAGAATTTTTCGTTAGCCTCTTTAAGCCCCCTGGGGTCATTTATCACAACCGTTTTTTCAGGGCTAATTAAACCAAGTATATAAGTAGCATAAATATAATCAGTATTAAAAGGAGGGTCTTTCCTCATCCAGACTACGTCAAAGCTATCAAGCGGCAATGGCGCCCGCTCAAGAAGCTTAAAAAAATCCGGCGCAGCCCTTAAACTTATCCCTGAAGCCATCCCATAACCCCTGCCGTCTTCAACATATAAGTCCTTTAGCTCCAGATAAGAAACCAGGTGACCCCTTGCCTGCGATTCCAACATTAATACAAAGGTAGTATCCCTCTTTGTATCAATCGCCTCAATTGGGTCCATAACGAAAGCCATATTGAGTTTCATGCCTAAAATCTATCTAATACCGTTATGGAGTCAAGAATTAACTCTGAAAATCCATCGAGAAAAAATCGAATGATTCCCGCTCATCCCTTGACAAATCCTTTTACATGCTTATTCTAATAATTCCTTAAGGGATGCGGATGACTATGGGGAACACAATGAAGCGCAAAAAGAAAAAGGAAGAAAAGAAAAATAAGAAAAAAGTGTTAAAAGGGAAAGAGAAGACCTTTAAGAAAAAGAAAATTATGCCTAAAGCAAAGACGACCCCCAAGAAGACAAAAAAACCCGGGGGTAAAAAACAGAAAGGGGAAATCATTTTGAAGCGAGGAACGACAAAACCTGAGAAAAGAGTGCCTGCAGAGCCTACCCGCAGGGAAGAGAAATCCACCTGGAAGAACGAAATCAGAGATATGCTCCTGCAGATGAGAAAAGAGCTGTTAAAGGATGTTTCACAATCCGCAAAGATGGAGCGGGATTATCTAAGGTTTGACGTCGGCGACTTCTATGACCATGCCTCAAGCGACAGGGACAGGGAGTTGATGCTTACCCTGACTGATAGAGAAAGAGACAAGCTGGTACTGATAGACGAGGCTCTAAAAAAGATCAAAGAAGGAAGTTATGGAATATGCGAAAGCTGCGGTGATGATATAGGTGAAGATAGATTAAGAGCAATACCCCTCACAAAGCTATGTCTTTCCTGCAAGATAGACCTCGAAAGACAAGGAAGCACAGCCATCTAACCGAGAAGCGCCCTTAAACTTTTAGAATAAGGTGCCTCTGTAATACCCTTTTCAGTAATTATAGAGCTCACGTGATCGCTTGGTGTGATATCAAAAGCAGGGTTTAAAACCTCGACATCAGGTGTAATCTTATTCCCCATTATATGTGTTACCTCTTTAGTATCACGTTTTTCTATGGGTATTTGATCACCCGAGGGGCAGTTGTAATCAATGGTAGAAATGGGAGCCGCAACGTAAAACGGGATATTATGGAACCTTGAAAGGATTGAAAGCGGATAGGTTCCGATCTTATTTGCAACATCCCCGTTTGAGGCGATTCTATCAGCGCCGACGACAACAGAGTTAACCATGCCCTTACTCATTACGTAGCCAGCCATGTTATCCGTAATTATCGTGACAGGTATTCCGTCTTTATCCAGCTCCCATGCCGTAAGCCTTGCACCCTGCAAAAACGGCCTCGTTTCACTAGCAATGACCTTTATCCTCTTTCCCTCCTGAAAAGCAGCCCTGATGACCCCAAGCGCAGTTCCGTAACCAGCCGTAGCGAGTGCGCCGGCGTTACAGTGTGTAAGAACAGTATCTCCGTCTTTTATAAGCTCGGAGCCTACCTTTCCGATCCTTTTACAAATTGATATGTCCTCTTCATAGATTTTCTTTGCTTCTTCTACTAATCTATTTCTGATCCAGTCAATATCTTTATCCTTGTTTTCATTTACCAGATTCATCATCCTTTTTACAGCCCAGAACAGGTTTACGGCAGTCGGTCTTGTGTTTGAAATCACGGTTGAAATCTCTTTAAGCTCCGCTAGAAACTCAATCTTATCCTTCCTTTTGCTTTTATGCGCTCCAAGCGCTATACCCATAGCCGCCGCAACGCCTATGGCTGGAGCCCCGCGGATAACCATGTCCTTTATAGCCTGTGCGACATCCTCAAACATCAGACATTCTATGTAGACCTCCCTTAGAGGCAGACTTCTTTGATCTATCATTAAAACCCTGTCATCTTTCCACTCGATTGTTTTAAAAGACGACATACATATCCCCTCCTTAAGACTCAGTTTCTACTCCCCTTTTATTTATAATAAAGTTTACTTCAGGTTGAATTATTATCAATACCTAGTAGAACTGCCACCCATCCTCCCTCCTGAAGCTCCGTCTTTATTATGAAACCCTCTTTTTCAAGCCCTGAAACAAGCTCATCCCTCCTCGGAGTCGGTATACCTGAGGCTAATAGCAATCCATTATCATCTAGCCTTGATCTAAGCTCTTTTTTCATAAGCAGTATTGCCTCAACTGTTATATTGGCAAGTATTAAATCAAACCTCCCTCTTACGCTATGTATGTACCCGCATAAGAGTTTAATCTTCTCCGAGACGGAGTTCCTCTCAAGATTACTCTTTGCCTCTCTCACAGCCACCGGGTCGATATCAAGACCTGTAACATCTTTTACCCCGAGCTTTGAAGCAGAAATGGCAAGAATGCCGCTTCCTGAGCCTACATCCAGGACGTTCTTAACATGAGTGCTTGCCAGTATCTCCTCTAGAGTTTGAATGCAAAGCCTGGTCGTTTCATGATGCCCCGTGCCGAATGCCATAGACGGGTTAATCTCAATTACCACCTCGCCGTCCTTTGGTATGTACTCTTCCCAGGGAGGTCTTATTACTACCCTTTTCCCTGCCCTTACCGTTTTTAACTGATTCCTCCACACCTCCCAGCTTGAACGGTCTATCTCCTCAACGGTAATGCCTCCGTGAGAAAAGACAGATAGGTTTTCCCTTAAAAAGGATAGGTAATTTTTTAAACTACCTATTACCGGATTTAAATCCGTTTCCTTTGAGAAATAGGCGGAAACCTCGAATCCCTCGCCTTCGATAATATCCTCGGCTACACCCATGGCATCGAGCCCTAGAAGAAAATCAGAGATAAGTGATTTTGCCTCGTCCGATGCCCTAAGGCTTAGTTTTCTGATGGCAAACACGGTTTAATCCTTCTTTTACTATAAGCTGAATTGATTTTAATATATACGCGATACAAAAATAGTCTATGGAAGCCTTAATAGGGTCCAGGACAAAAACAATCAACAAGCTTCTCCGCTGTTAATGATAATTATTAGTGGAGCCTTCTTGATTTTCTATAATGAGGTAATATTTTTAAAGATATGGGTTAATTATGGAGGACTAAAATAAATGAAATGGGAAAAACTCACAATCAAGGCGCAGGAGGCAATCACTGAGGCGCAATCCATTGCCGAAAGAGAGAAACATCAGGTAATAGATATACCCCATGTCCTTCTTTCACTCCTGGCTGAAGACGGAATCACAACCGAAATCATCGGGAAGATTGGTGTAAATCCACAGATAGTCCGAGACCTTGCGAGAAAAGAGCTCGGGTACCTGCCGAAGGTTGAGGGCGCTAAAGCGGAGCTTTATTTAAGTCGTGAGATGAGCCAGGTATTAAACACAGCGGGACAGGAGGCTAAATCACTCGGTGATGAATACATAAGCACAGAGCATATACTTCTTGGAATCGCACAACATGCAATAGGTGGGATTAAAACTGAGTTCAAACGGCTTGGAATAACAAAGGAAAATATTCTAAAGATATTAAAAGAGGTAAGAGGCGGACAAACTATAACCAGTCAAACACCCGAAGAAACATTTCAGGCTTTAAAGCAGTATGGGAAAGATTTCACCGAATTAGCGCGACAGGGAAAGCTAGACCCTGTAATTGGCCGCGATGACGAGATTAGAAGGGTTATACAGGTTCTTTCAAGGAGGACAAAAAATAATCCAGTGCTGATCGGCGAGCCGGGAGTTGGAAAAACAGCGATCGTAGAGGGTCTTGCACAAAGGATAGTAAACGGAGATGTTCCGGAAGGGCTAAAGAACAAGCGGCTTATCGCTCTGGACATGGGATCGCTTTTAGCCGGAACAAAGTTTCGAGGGCAATTCGAAGAGCGTCTCAAGGCGGTATTGAAAGAGATTACCGAATCCCAGGGAGAGATAATTCTCTTTATAGATGAGATCCATACTGTTGTAGGAGCAGGCTCTGCAGAGGGAGCGATAGATGCTTCTAATATGCTAAAACCAGCCTTAGCGCGAGGCGAACTTCACTGTATAGGCGCAACTACCCTCGATGAATATAGAAAGCACATCGAAAAGGACCCGGCGCTTGAGAGAAGGTTCCAGCAGGTTTTTGTTGATGAACCATCGGTAGAGGATACAATCTCAATCCTCAGGGGTCTTAAAGAAAAATACGAGGTTCATCATGGAGTAAAGATAAAGGATGAAGCCTTAATCTCGGCGGCTATTCTATCACATCGTTATATCACCGGGAGATTCCTCCCCGATAAAGCCGTTGACCTGATCGACGAGGGGGCGGCAAGACTAAGGATGGAAATAGACTCTATGCCTACAGAGATTGACGAGATACAGAGGCGCATTATGCAGCTTGAAATTGAAAGAGAAGCTCTTAAAAAAGAAAAAGATGAAGGCTCAAAAGAGAAGCTCAATCTAATCGAAAAAGACATTGCTAATTTTAAGGAACAACTGGATATCCTAAAGGCACATTGGCAGAGGGAGAAAGAGCATATATCCGAGATCAGACAGATAAAGGAAGAAATTGATAAGGTAAAAATGGAGGCAGAAAGAGCCCAGAGGAAAAGCGAACTATCAAAAGCATCCGAGCTACTTTATGGAAGACTACCCGAGCTAAACAAGAAGCTAGATGATAAGAGTAAAGAGCTGGCTCAAATTCAAAAAGTGAGAAAGATGCTGAAAGAAGAGGTTGACGCTGAGGATATCGGAGAGATTGTGTCTAAATGGACTGGTATCCCTGTATCAAGGCTTATGGAGGGCGAGATTGAAAAACTTATCCACATGGAGGAAAGACTCTCAAAAAGGGTTATAGGGCAGGAAGAGGCAATCAAGGCAGTCTCAAATGCACTCAGACGCTCTCGTGCCGGGCTCTCAGACCCTAAAAGACCGATTGGCTCTTTTATTTTTTTGGGACCTACTGGAGTAGGCAAAACCGAACTTGCTAGGGCGCTTGCTGAATTCATGTTTGACGATGAGAACGCTATGGTGCGGATTGATATGAGCGAGTACATGGAGAAGCACACCGTATCAAGGCTTATAGGTGCGCCCCCAGGTTATATCGGCTATGAAGAGGGCGGACAATTGACAGAATCTGTAAGGAGACGTCCGTATTCAGTGATTCTATTTGATGAGATAGAAAAGGCTCACCACGATGTATTCAACGTCCTTCTTCAAATCCTTGATGATGGCCGCTTGACAGATGGACAGGGACGAACGGTTGATTTCAGAAACACGATTATTATCATGACCTCAAACATCGGAAGCCACTATATTCAAGAGCTAATCGGGAAAGAGGTTGAAATGAAAATCAAAGTTATGGAGGTTCTGAGAAACTCGTTTAGACCTGAATTTCTCAATAGAGTAGATGAGACAATAATCTTCCGGCCCTTGAGCCTGGATGACCTTAAAAAGATCGTTGACATCCAGATTGAGCATCTGAGAATGAGATTAAAAGAAAAGAAGATCGAGATAGAGCTTACCGACAGAGCAAAAGAAACCCTTTCCAAAGAGGGGTATGACCCCGTTTATGGAGCAAGACCGCTCAAGAGAACGATTCAGCGAATGATACAAGA
>JAKEHC010000021.1 GCA_022615255.1 Candidatus Dadabacteria bacterium
CTCATATTGGATTCACCTCCTTTCTTCTGTATTACTCGTTTTACAGTTCTCTTTTTCCATAGCTTGTTGCCTGACATCCGAGGTCATAGCTAACCTTCTCCCGTCCGTAAGTGTACCTTCAAATGGATAATAACTTCAACAGGCACTTTCGAAATTTTGAGTAAATCCAATGCGAGTCAATTCAAGCGACGACAATTTATGCGATTGCATTTGAGTGGACTAAAACCAGCCTTCAGCAGCACCGAAAAGCACTGATTGATTACAGACACGTTGGTTTACGTGTCGGCTGTGACGAAGAGTTAGGTAATGTAATGTACCATTCACGATTCAAGACCCGACCATGAACTACTACTTTTTTATGGCTCCCTTTTTCGGTGGGTCGCCCCTGCCCGATTGCAAAAACTTAACGTAAGTTAAAGCAACCTCGTCGGCATTTTCCACATGCAGTAAATGCCCCGCGTTTGGTAGTTTGAGCATCATGCTGTCAGGGATACGGCTTTGGAGCCTGTCCGCTCCGATAACGTTGAAAATCTTATCGTCTTTACCCCACAAAATGAGTGTTGGAACCTTAATAAACAGGCTCTTGAGAAGTACATCATCATAGAGATTCACGATATCCCAAACCTGTTGGTAGTGTCTGTTTCGAGTAATGTAACTTTTTATTTCCTCTTCTTTCGCATCCCTGGGAATTTGCGGAGGGTTTATGAAAAGAAGACTCAATTCGAGGTCAAACTGTCTTTCGTTAATTGGTATAAAAGGATTTATCCCATGGTAGATGGCATTTTTAACGCTGTTGGCCCAATCGATGATGCCTAGAGGCGCCCCGATGAAAGCGATGCTGCGGACTTGCGGGGAATGAAGTTGAGTGTAGAGTGCAGCGATAGCCCCTCCCATCGAGTTTCCTGCGATATCGAATTTGTTGATGCGTAGAATATTCATAAGCTCATGTATAATTTTCACTTGATTCTCAAGTGTATAATCCACAATAGTAAACCCGTTGCTTTTCCCGTAGCCTGGCAAATCAGGGGCTATCGTAGCATAACCCGCCTCGGAGAGCAGGCACATGAGGCTCTGCCACTGCTCCTTTTCAGCGAATAAGCCATGGAGCAATACAACGTGTGGACCTTTGCCCGCTGTAATGTAGGGTATTGTGCCGCCGCCGACTCCTATAGTATTGGTTGCTATCTCACAACTCTGGATACGGCTTGCGCTATCGGCGAAGCTGTAGCTATTTAGCCCGCAGCTAAATATTACCGCTAACACAAGCTTAACTATTATTTTCCCCATTTTTGGTTTCCCCGGTCCGTTTCGGATTCCAGCTTTAGGACAACCAATTTATTAGGATACCATTTTAATATCCGCTTCTGGCACCAAGCTCAATCTGAATCATAATTCAAAATTAGCATCTCACTCTAATCTAGTATAATCTCATTAACCTAAAATTAACCAAGTTAAATTTGCGTTTGTTCCTGAAATATAAATAAACGTAATGATGATACCTTTAGCCGAAGATAGATTTGAGAGGATAAGAAGAACTTCCGGGCTTTTTCTTGCACCTCTAATCTTTTTAATTATTTACTTTATTCCCCTACCCTCTCTTACACCCCAGGCACACAGGCTTTTGAGTATAGTAGCATTTACAATCACATGTTGGATAACCGAGTGTATCCCGATTCCAATCGCCTCGCTTTTGGGACCAACCCTTGCAGTAATTTTTCAAGTAGATAATGCAAAAGCCGTTTATTCTCCATTTGCAGACCCGATTATCATTCTACTCCTCGGAAGCTTTATACTTGCTAAAGCAATGTCCACCCAAGGGCTGGACCGGCGCTTTGCTTTTAACATTCTATCAATCAAGGGTTTTGCTCATACAGGCACAACGCTTTCGCTCGGAGTCGGGCTTGTAGCGTTTTTACTCTCAATGTGGATAAGCAACGCCGCTACCACAGCAATTATGTTGCCAATTGGACTTGGAATCCTAAGTGTCCTGAAAGCAACCTTGAATACAGACACTAAAAGCATGAGAAGTCGGGAATATTCAACGGCGCTTATGTTAATTATTGCGTATTCGGCTTCAATCGGAGGTATCAGTACCCCAGTGGGAACCCCTCCAAACCTCATCACATTGGGAATGCTTGAGGAGCTCGCAGGGGTAAAAATAGATTTTCTAAGTTGGATGGCTGTAGGCATTCCCATCGCACTGGTCATGTTTATATTTCTCTGGCTCAAGATATCTATTACAAGCCCATTTGCAGTTAAAGAGTTAAAAGGACTATCATCCTTAATTTCCGAGCAAAAAAAATTGCATGGTGAGTGGAGACGGGGAGAGATAAACGTTCTCATAGCCTTTATACTAGCAGTAGTTCTATGGGTATCACCCGGTTTCCTGGGAATCATCTTAGGTACGGATTCAGATATCTATAAAGTATATGATATGGTGCTTCCGGAATACGTCGTGCCAATAATATCAGCACTGCTACTCTTTATACTTCCTACTAATTGGGAGAAAAGAGAGTTCACAATAACTTTAAAAGAGGCGATGCAGATAGACTGGGGAACGCTTATTATTTTCGGTGGCGGGCTTTCGCTAGGGGTAATGATGTTTAAAACTGGACTTGCTGAAGTGATAGGTAAGTCCCTCATAGAAATTACAGGAGCATTGTCAATTACCTCTTTATCAGCATTAGGACTTTTTCTTGCCGTTACACTATCAGAGATCACGTCAAACACGGCTACGGCGAATTTGCTTCTTCCTTTCATAATTGCGATTGCTGCTTCAGCAGGAATAAGTCCCGTCATCCCTGCACTTGCTGTTGGGATAGGGTCAAGCTTCGGTTTTATGCTCCCTGTTTCCACAGCCCCAAACGCTATCGTCTATGGCTCAGGGCTTATTCCAATAACAAAGATGATTAAATACGGTTTTCTGCTTGATGTTGTGGGCTATGTTATCGTGCTTTTAGGGGTATTGATCTTATGCCCCCTTGTAGGTTTGAAATAAAAGTAAGGATTTCATTGCTATTCAAATATCAAAATAAGAAGACTCGGCATGGAGCTTAAACAACTAGGTAATACTCGCATCATGGTGCCGGAGATCGGGCTTGGTACCTGGAATTATAGCGGTGGTGTGGAGCCCCTTCGCAAAGGGATTGAATTGGGAGCTTGTCTGATTGACACGGCGGAGGGATACCATACAGAAGATGTAGTAGGTCAGGCTATTAAGGGCATCCGTGGTAGGGTGTTTGTCGCTACTAAGGTATCGGGTAGACACCTGGCTTACGACGACGTGCTAAGGGCGGCAGAAGGAAGTTTACGCCTCTTGGATATTGATTACATTGATCTTTATCAGATCCACTGGCCAAATTCACGCTTCCCTATTAAAGAAACCATGCGCGCCATGGAAAGGCTCGCAGATTCTGGTGTAGTGAAATACATCGGCGTCAGCAATTTTTCAACCGAAGAGCTAAGAGAAGCTCAGTCATTTATGAGCAACCATCCAATCGTATCCAACCAGGTCTTATACAACCTGAACAGTCGTGAAATCGAGAGAGATTTGCTACCCTATTGCCAGAAAAATGAGATAACGATTATCGCCTACACGCCGTTGGGCAGTGGAGGACTGGCAAAAAATACTCGATTTATAAGTAACCGAAAAATGAAGGTCCTAGAGCAGACAGCAAATGAGTTACAAAAAACAATGTCACAGGTGTCACTCAACTGGTGCACATCAAGACCCAATGTAATCGCCATTCCTAAGTCTAATAGTTTGGGGAGGACAATTGAAAACTGCCTCGCTTCAGGCTGGCGGCTGTCCCAGAAAAATATACAGCTTTTGGATGAAGCCTTTTCGTAGAAAAGGGAAAAGGATAAAGCAAACGTTTTAGTTTTAAATCTCTTTATACTCGATCATTCTATATTGGGCTATGGGTGATTTATCTTTATCTTTACAACTAGTATAGCTATTGATTGCATTTTTATCCGTTTGGATATGGACAATGTGTGTTTTTTCATTTGTTAGTGATAAAAACTCAACCATAGTGCTATCGCCATCATGAGTTTTCACTTCATTCAAACGAAATGCTGTTATTTTCTTAATCCCCGTCTTCATTCTTACAAAATATTCCGCAGCCTGGGCCTCGTTGCTGTAACACGAGCGACCTCTGTAATTTTCAAGATTAACAAAATGGTTTTGATATTCATCGATTAAGTTAGTAACATTTTCTTCCCTAACGCGCCCATAATAAATGCCGTAGGGCAAACACAAAACATTAGCTGCAAACCTGTGACCTCCAAGGTGTGTACACTGCCATGTCATGAAACCATTCTCCTGTTCAATCGCTCTCAGGTAAACAGGCACGCCGAATTTGCCACAACAAACATCATGCGTGCCGTGTGTGCATATTAAGAGTAGAGGGTCTTTTATTAAAGAAGACCTCCCTTCTAAAATTTCGAGAATATCAAGCTCAAAAATGTCTTCATATGAGGATAAATTAAATTTAAAGAGCTTTGGCTCTTTCTCATCTGAAACTCCGACATAAAACTTTATTGAGTCGAGTGATCTGTCATGCCGTTTGATTAACTGTAGGCGACAGTTCGGTATTGATTCAAGGTAATTGGACAGATAATTTTTCACATCCTGAGGAATATCGGCAGACTGGAAAGCCTTTTCTGCCCACGCTTGGGTGTATTCTAGCAGTAGCCAAACGTCCACTCTAGGCACGGTTCCAAACATCTTTTCTTCACCTTTAATTGACAGCTCTGAACAGAAAAAATCTTGCCTATCCTTTATCTTCATAATTATCTTTGCTGAACAGTAGGAAGAGCTGTTTCAGACACGAGAATCGGAGAATGGAGTGGCACCGCTTTCTCAAACCACACTGAGTCGTATATCGTAATACGAATACAGCCATGGCTCGCCGGATATGGTGGAACGAGTGAATCCCCATGTACGGCGTAACCCCCTTCGTGGAAAAACACCGGGTTAAAAAGATCGCCTAAATGCCCCTTGTCAACGCCCCATATGTGTGCAAAGAAGGTAAAGTTGCCGGTTGGCGTTTTTGCAACCCCAATCCCGCCGCCATGTGGCTCTTTAAACTGTTTGCCTGTGCCGCTTGAGATAGGCAGAATACGGAGAATTTTGTTGTCGAGGTATACAGTCAACACCTGACGTTCAAGATCTGCCTCTGTGTGGATCCCGTCATGCGTTTGAGCTGGTTGGGGGTGCATAGGATTCTTGAGCGCCTCAAGCACCCGAGGGCTTATCTCGCCGTCCCTCTTTAGATCATTCATTTTCTGGAAAGCTATTAGTGCATGTTTAAACTTAGGACCAGGTTTCCCATTAATCTCACCCGCGTTGTAGCCAAGCTCGTTTAGTCTCTCTTGTATTACTTTGACCTGATCTGGATCTGATTCAATTTCAACTGATAACGGACTTGAATTAGGCTCATTTTGAGCTACAGTCTTTGGAATCTTATCTCCGCTGCCACTCAATGTCCGCTCCATACCCGAAGCCCAATCAATACCTTTGAAAGATAGAATTATGACTACTATAGTAAGCAAGCACGATTTTGTGAGCATATTGAGACGATTCTTGTTGAAACGCATGGCTACAACCTATGTGAAGTATATATTACAATATTTGATAATAATTAGTGAAGATATAATATACAGAATGGAACGCAGCTATGGAATGCTCAGTATAAACTCATTTAATATTTTAGGAAAATAATGACGGAATTTAAATTCTTAAGTGCCGGGCAAGACGGTAAGAAATGAGCTATGATGCGATAATAATCGGGGCTGGACATAACGGGTTTGTTACAGGCATATACCTAGCCAAAGCCGGTTGGAAGGTATTGATACTTGAACGCAATAAGGAGGCTGGCGGAGCAGTTCGGACCGCTGAGGTTACCCTACCTGGCTTCAAGCATGACCTTTTTGCGAAAAACCTTAATCTATTTGCCCATTCCCCATTCTATAAAGAATTCAAGGACGAGCTTCACAAACATGGACTTGCCTTCGCATATTCCTCCCAAGCATTTAGCTCTGTATACCCGGATGGTGATTACTTGGGCGTTACAACAGATCTCAACGGAACCCTTGAGGGAATTAGAAAGGTTTCGACCCATGACGCTGATAACTGGGAAAACCTCGTTGAGTCAAGCGTACCGCGCCATATTTATTCCCGCTTCTTGGCGTGGCAATGCCCTCGTGGGGGCTTCTTCATGGCATATATCGAGGCGTTCGCGCCTTCGGATGGCATTGGCTTTTGTAGACTACCCAATTGATTGTTTCATCCTCAAGGGATTTTTTGGATAGTCATTTTGAATCTGATAAAGTCAAGTCCCTCTTTGCAGCATGGGGAAAGCACCTGGACTTTTCCCCTGACGTGGCGGGTGGCGCGCTCATCTGTTATCTAGAAACAATGACTGACCATTTAAACGGTATGGTGATAGGAAAAGGTGGTGCAGTAAACCTGATCAATTCCCTGGTGAGATTATATCAAAGTCTTGGTGGGGAGCTTTGTTGTGAATCCGAAGTCATAGAGGTAAGAGTTTCAGGCGGCAAAGCAACCGGGGTAAAACTTGCCACCGGTGAGGTGATAAATGCCTCAAAAGCAGTAATCGCCAATCTGGCGCCGACAGAGCTTTTTGGTAGGCTCCTAAGCGCTCATAACCTTCCAGATAGATTCAACCGTATGGTAGCCAGATACCGCTACGGTCCTGGAACTATGATGATTCATCTAGCTCTCAAGACTCTGCCTGATTGGTTAGCTGGGGAAGAGCTTAAACAATATATTTACGTTCATATAGCTCCATATGTTAAGGACATGACACAGGCATACAATGAGGCGCTCTCTGGCTTATTGCCCGATAGCCCCGTATTGGTAGTGGGCCAACCCACGGTGGTGGACCCCAGCCGAGCTCCCGAAGGCAAGCATATACTGTGGATTCAGGTACGAGCGCTGCCGGCACACATCTGTGGAGATACTCGCCGGGAGATCAATGGCAGTGATTGGGACCAGGTCAAAGAGTTCTATGCCGACCGTATAATGGAAAAGCTTGCCAAATATGCCCCTGATATTAGAGAAAAGACCCTCGCTCGATCTGTTTTCTCCCCTAAAGACCTCGAACGTGAAAACCCTAATTTGGTGGGTGGCGATAATCTGTGTGGCAGCCATCACCTATATCAGAATTATTTTTTCAGGCCATTTCCGGGCTGGTCTCGCTACAAAACACCAATTAATAAACTCTACATCGTAGGGGCAGGAACTTGGCCTGGCGCTGGTGTAGGAGCAGGCTCTGGCAGGCTGCTGGGTAAGATGCTGACTGACTAAGCAAGTTCAATCAAGCATTATTTATATCAAACTGAATTCAAGATATATAAGCTTAGCAAGATCAATATTAAATCAGCAATTAGAGAAGGATATTGGGCTTTATTGAAACCTTTGAGCAATCTCCTTTCCTCATAACAGATGGGGGGGTATTGAGACCAGAATCGCTTATGAAACATCCATACCAATGGATCCGGATATGTCGGTATTTCAGCTCTTATATGATAGCCAAGGCAAAAAAGCCCTAGAAAATATCTATCGGCAATATCTGTACATAGGCAGACGATATGATATTCCCATCCAAATAGGCACCCCAACCTTCAGAGCAAGTGTAGGGCATCTCAGACAATTGGGCTTCACGGAAACTAAAGACATACAACGAATCAATAAAGACTGCGTGCTTATGCACCTCTGACTTAGAGAGGAAAACGGAGGCTATGCATGTAAAATCTTTCTTGCTGGCGTCGTCGGGCCAAAGGGAGACGCTTACAAAGCTAAAGAAGCGCCCGAAAGTGATGAAGCCTTTGCTTATCACACCCCCCAGATCGAAGCTCTCGCCGAAGCTGGTGTGGATTTGCTCTTTGCTCCAACATTTCCCTCCGCCTCTGTGCTTTACGGCGTATCCAAAGCAATGGCTGCCTCAAGTCTTCCTTACGTTACTAGTTCCAAAATCAAACCAAATGGAAAACTGCTCGATGGTATTTCTCTAAGTGAAATGATTTCTTACATAGATCAAGCAATTTCACCAAAGCCAGCTTACTACATGATTAATTGCGTGCATCCCTCGGTCTGCCAGGCACCCCTACTGCAAAGGCAGAAATCGAGGGAGCAAGCCGAGAGAATTCGAGGCATTAAAGCAAACACCTCAAGCAGGACCCCAGAGGAGCTTGCCTCATTCCATAAACTTGACGCCGCAGATCCTGAGACCTTTGTCAACGAATTGGTAAGGCTTCAGAGGCAATTCGGTTTTCAGAATACTGGGTGGCTGTTGCGGAACGGACGATCACCACATAAATAGCCTAGCTGAAAAACTTTTTTCCGGATAAATCAGAACAAGGGAAGATAAACCGAATTATAAAATATAAATCCCATTAAATCCCCCCTTAGGGAAAGGGAGGATTTGTTGTTTAGTAGTCTCTAAGCCACCTACCTGATTCCAGGCTTCATTATCATTAATCCATTTGAGCTTATATAAGCGATGTATGATTTTAAAACTGAAAGAGTTCTAAATAGAGGTCTCCGTTTCTTTATTTTTCTTTCTCTCCAGTAAATTCTTTAACCATCTTTTCAAACGAATAAATCTCGTTAGTCATTCTAACAACACTGGAGATTATATTATTAATCTTTATTGCCAGTTTTGTTTCCAAGCGTTTTTTTTCTAATTTAGAAACGGCCTTAAAAACAGCTTTTGTTTTTCTTACAATTTCTCGAAACATCAAATCAAGATTAAGTGGTGCCGTCCATTTGCCGGAAACCTCGTGCTCAAGGCGGTTAAGCGCTTCGATCTTTGCTCTTAATTTTTTCAAGAGCGCTCTTATACTCGTTGGAATCCTCCGGCATTCTCTACAGTACTCTCCTGACGAGGATGCTTTTAATAAAAGATTTAGAAACGCTTTTCCGTCAATAAGCTCAATTGGTTTATCTTTAATAAATTTTTTTGAATCTTCTGTAAAACTGCTTGTTGTAATGACATATCCACGCTCAGCGTCATCAGAAATAACCAGCTCATGGAATTTCTTCATATCCCCTGAATTCACAGGGGAATCTTGCTTCCTACACTCAAACAAGCTCCAAGACTTAACATGCCATCTATGTTTTTCTGCACTGTGCGATTCAAGCATGAAGCTATCAACCTTGTTGGGATCACTTTTATCAGATTCAAATACTTCGTAGTCATGCTCCTTTAAAACATGAATAACCAGCTCCTTATAATCTCCGATATTCATGCTCCTAACGTGATCCAGTGATAAGCTTGAGCCGCTTACCCTAATGTACTCACTCCGACAAAGACTACAACGATCAAATTTTATAACAGTTTGGTTCTCAGGCATATTTCTTACTATAGAATAAAAAACATATATTAGAAAACCGCAATTTATTTTTTATTAATCACAATAAACCAGTCATTCGGATTGCTTATAATAGGTATTTGTATATAGTAATATTACAAGAAGCTCATAAAAATTCGTTATAACCATTTTTGAGAAAGAAAGCTTGTCTCTAAGAAAATCCAGTTTTATAGGTAGATTAAATTTGTTTTTTCAAAGACCTAACCTAAATAAGAGTCGAATATGAGAAAAATCTTTATCTTCTCCATCAAAGTTCTCGCATCTGTGCTTCTTGTATTTGTATTATTGGAAATCGGGCTACGAATCGTTCCTAATATAATACCACCTAAGGTACTAATTAATTTTGAACCTACTCTCCGAGAAAAGACTGCTCGTGGATGGCTGCCAACATATAGTGACACGATAATTTTGAATCGCGATGATAACGGTCCTCCACTAAGAATCTGGAAGCCCTTTACTAAAGTTACCCACTACGATTCGCATGTTTCCGGGGGGGCTTATAATGTTAAAACAGATGAAATTGGATTTTGTAATACTCCCGGAAGTTATAGCAAAGCGCCCACATTTGATGTTATAACAATCGGAGATTCGTTTACTTGGTGTCACACAGTAGGTCCCGAAGATTCTTGGACAAAACAGCTTTCTGATCTGACTGGCCTTTCTTCCTATAACCTTGGTAAGGGTAACCTCGGTTTGTATGAATATATACAAGTTCTAAAACAGTTCGGCATTAACAAACATCCGAAATTTGTAATCTTGAATGTCTACGAAGGTAATGATTTAAAGGATGCCGATACATATTTCAAAACTAAAAATAATTATTCAGATGTAAAAGCCAATTCATCATTTAATTCTCATACTCAGAAATCTTTTTTAGAAAATACTATAGGATATTACAGCTATTCTTTTAATTTCGTACGCGGCTACATTAAATATTTAAACGCCAAAATTTTTACATATTTACGTTATAATAAAGATTTAGATTTTCGATATTCTATTGTCTTCTCTGATAAATCCATTCCTTTTAACACGGAAAACACCGATAAAGACGAGGTGTTTTATGCAAGGCAATTACTTGCCAACAAAGTAGACCTCAACATTTTCAACGATGCGTTAGAGAATTTTGTTAAAATTTCAGAGCAGTATAGATTCATTCCAATCGTGAGTTACACCCCTTCAGCTCATACGGCTTACGCGGCAAACGTTTCCTTTAACGATCCAACCCTAAAAAGCATACTGAAGCATTATAGCGATGCGCAAAGAGATTTCTTTGAATCTAAGGGAAAAGAGCTGGGATACGTTTTTATTGATTTCACTCCTTCTTTACAATCAGCCGCATTATCCAACACATATCAAAAGTTACTCTATTTTCGTACAAGCCTACATCTGACGAAGTACGGAAACGAGATTATTGCAAAAACCCTAAGTCAATCTCTCCGGGACCCAGGCCTTTTCAGATAAAGGCTAAATCAAATTATTTTTTGATAGTCGAACCTGTTTTCATAATGTATTAGAATACGGAACATTAAAAAGACATTAAGAAAAAATAAAAGTCTAAATATACACCTAGCCCCTGATTCTTCTTTTTATCATATCAAATAGAAAGCCAAGCTCTTCAACCCTTAGAAGCTTTACAATGATAAAATATAATAGTACAGCGGATGAAATAGAAGCCAGAAATACACCAATTTTTTCCAGGGAAATCCCGCTTTGAGACCAATCAGACAAAGTTGAAACTCTCCAAGCAAAAGCTCCCATTATCAGGGAAGCTGTCGCTATTTTCAGAATGTAGATCAACATCTTGCTACTCTCTATGACTCCCACGCGGTTAGTTAGTATAAAAAACAGAAGGAAAAAGTTAAAAATCGAAGAGATGGAACTCGAAAGGGCAAGACCAGTGTGCTTGAGCCCGAAAGTAAATCCGAGTACGTATCCAAAAGCGGTATTTACCATAAAAGCAAAGAAGGCTACTAAAACCGGGGTTTTGGTATCTTGAATTGCATAAAAAGTAGGCGCTGTTATCCTGACCCCGCCTACCGCCCAAAGCCCGATTGCATATCCTAAAAGCGCTTGTGACGTGCGAACAGTAGCTTCATAAGGAAATTCTCCTCTTTGATAAAGAAGATTGCATATAGGAACCCTGAGGGCGATAAGCCCCGTAAGCGCAGGAACGACCAGAAATAGCATAAGTCTCAATGCAAAAGAATAGTTTTCTAAAAATTTTTTAATTTCCCCTTTTGACGCTTGTGAAGAGAGGCTAGGAAGGAGAACAGTAGCTAAAGAAACTGCGACCGTTCCCAGGGGAAATTCCATAAGCCTTTCTGAATAGTATAGATAAGACACAGTTCCTTCCGGGAGATGGGATGCGTACTGCGTGCTTACCAGAATGTTCAAGTTATAAACCGCAACCCCAAAAAGCTGAGGCGCCATAAGAAGAGCTATCTTCTTTACAGCCGGATGACGTATGTTTTTTCTAAAATTAAACAAAAAACCTTTACTCTTCAGGAAGGGAATCTGGAAGGTAAATTGGATTAATCCTCCTACAATTACTCCTACAGCAAGAGAAAAAATCGGTACGCCTAGGCTTTGATAAAGGAGAAAAATTATAGCGATACTGCCGATATTAAAAACTACTTGTGAAAAAGAAGGAGCAAAAAAATGTTTTAAGGAATTAAGAATCCCCATCGAAAGTGCAGCGAGAGATGCAAAGAAAATATAAGGAAACATTATTCTGTTGAGGTCCACGGCAAGTTCAAAAACATCGCCTTTAAAACCTGATGCAAAAAGCTTGATTACAAAAGGTGAGAGAAGAACTCCTAAAACAGAAACCAAGATTAAAACAGCGAAAAGGAGTGTGAAGGTAATATCAGAGACCCTTTTTGCCTCTTCTTTGCCATCTTTCTCCAGGTATTCAGTAAATACCGGAATAAAAGACACCGTGAGGGAACCCTCCGCCAGCAGCCTACGAAGAAGGTTGGGGATTCTATATGCAACATAGAATGCATCAGTATCCGCCTTCGCCCCAAAGAAATACGCTATTACCATATCTCTTATATAACCTGTTATTCGGCTAAGCAGTGTTATAAAACCCACAACCCCTGCTGAGCGGGTAATTTCTTCTTCGTGTTTCATTGAGGGGTCTAGTTTATATCAAGACTAGAATCAATCAAGAAAAGCGCATACGTTATACAATGATAAGAAGATCAAGATGAAACACTGTAAGATCGAAATTTATCAGGTAAATTTCTAAACAAACATTAAAAAAATCGACAAGAGGTTCTTGTTTTTGAAATACTCCATCAAAGAGGAAATGCCCGGGCTTTGGTTCTTGGATTTAAGGGTAGGCGGAGAAGAACAGTATATCGGAGCATACATTTTTCAATCGGGGAATGAAGTTGCTCTAGTAGAGGTGGGACCTTTTAGCACCGCTCTAAATGTAGTACACGCTTTAGATGAGATTGGGCTTCCACGTCAAAACGTAAAATACCTATTACTTACGCACGTGCATCTTGATCATGGAGGCGCGGCAGGAACCCTTTTAAAGCATCTCCCAAATGCCTGCGTATTAGCTCATTGGAAAGGAACCCCGCATCTCGTGGACCCGGAAGCAGTGCTTTGGAAGGCATCGAATAAGGTTCTGGGTTTTGTTGCAGACATGTATGGCAAACCCGAACCCGTTCCCGAGGATAAAATAATCTCAGTTGAAGATAAAATGAGCATTACATTTGGGAAATGCACTTTTGAAGTCATCCCAACACCGGGCCATGCTAGCCATCATATCTGTTTTTTTCTTAATACTGGAAAGGTAGTTTTCACAGGAGACGCCGCAGGCACCTATTTACCGAGTCTTGATATCTTACTTCCTCAGACACCACCTCCGTTGAGGCTCGAATCGATGCTTAAATCCATTGAGACACTGATTTCACTTGATCCAAGCATTTGCGCATACACGCACTTCGGTGTTTCACGAAATGCCGTAGAAATTTTAAAAAGGCATCATATTCAGCTTCTACACTGGCATGAATGCATAACTGAGGCTCTGGATAAAGGCATAGCGCAAGATGCCTTTATAGATTTAATTTCGATACGAGATTTAGATCTAAAAAATTTTCTAATTCACTCCGAGAAACTTAATGGTGTAAAAAGAGGGGTGGAATTGAGCATTAAGGGATTTCTTGATTTTGCTCTCGAAGAAAAACGGAAAGATTAAACTTCTATCTCATCAAACTCAATTTCAGCCTTGAGATTTCCTATGACCTCTCTTACCTCGTCAATACGGTCATGAGTAAAAATAACCTTAATCAGTCCCTCTTTTGCATCTTCAGTCCTAGTCCATGCAAGATGGGAATAAGTACCAATAATTGACTGAAAGTAAACAGTGTTACTCGTGTCTTTTAGTTTTATATATATCACCATCAGAAACTCTTAGAGAATAACAATCCGGTCAATACTCGCTAATCTTAATGATACATTTGTTTAAATAGCGCAAAACGATTCTCACATCGGGATTGCATGTACAAAAAACCAAAGACAGATATGCTAAGATCAACAAACGACATTTGCATCATCTTGTCAGATTGCCATTTCATGAAGTACATGGCTTTACTCCTTACCCTAAGATTAAAACATTAGTTTTAGATCAATGCCATTTTTCGTAACAATTTTAGCTTTACTCCGCTAAAAAAAGTAAGAAATAATTTTTAGTATCCCCTTTTAATAATCAGAAAATTGTCAATGCCTATACGTTTTATAAAAATACGTAAAAAAAGGGACTTAAATATAACTAATAAAGCTTAATATCATCTTTATTGCATATTAAACTGTAAATACAGGCTAAATAATTCCCGGATCTCACGTAAGGCTTCTTAACCACTCAAAAAATTTAAAAATTTCAAAAAGTTACTTGACAAGTTTTATATGTTTTTATATAGTGGTTTAAAGTGGCATAAAGTGGCATAATTAGTCCTAACATGTTTAGAGGAAGATACGAACACACAATGACAGATAAGGGGCGTATAAGCGTGCCTGCAAGGTTTAGAGAGGTGCTTAACGAAAAGTACGGAGAAGAATCCCTTATCATTACCAACTTTGATAGATGCCTAATAGTTTACCCATTAAAGGAATGGAATGAGATAGAAAGAAGAGCAGCTGAACTTCCACAATTTAAGCAGGAAGTTATCTCCTTCCTTAGACATCTTATAGGAAACGCAGATGACTGTCCTATTGACGGTCAGGGAAGGATTCTTTTACCTCAGCCGCTTAGAAATCATGCCCAGATAAAACGAGAGGTTGTAATGATTGGAATGCTTACAAAGTTTGAAATCTGGGCAAAAGAAATATGGGATGAAGAAGAATCGAAAAAGGCATATGAGGAGTTTAAGAGAAGTAGAGAAATCCTAGCAGCACAAGGGTTATAAAATGGAGAGAGCGGAATTAGACATAAAATATCCCATTCATAAATCCGTGATGGTAAGAGAGGTAACGAGGTTCTTAAGGCCTCATTCTGACGGTATCTATGTAGATGCCACTCTAGGCCTCGGGGGACACGCTGAGGCTATTTTGCAATGTCCGGGCACGAAAGTTATCGCATTTGATATAGATGATGAAGTTATTTCGTTTTCAAAAAATCGCCTTTCTAGGTTTGAAACACGAATTAAGTTCTCAAATACCAACTTCTCCCAAATTGATAAAGCCCTTGAATCCCTGTCTATAGAAAAAGTAGATGGAATAGTTGCTGATTTAGGAATGTCTTCCTTTCAGCTCGAGGCTAGCGGAAGAGGGTTTAGTTTTCAAATGGATGAAAAGCTCGATATGAGGATGGATCTAAAACTTAGATTTACTGCACATGATCTAGTGAATGAAATGGATGAAGAAGAAATTTCAAAAGTCTTAAAAAACTATGGTGAGGAAAGATGGGCAAAAAGGATTGCTAGAGAAATCTCCAAATCTCGTAGTAAAAAACCAATAGAGACAACTCATGTGCTTGCAAACATAGTCTCAAAAGCGGTTCCCAAAAGATTCTATCCTCTTCTAAGACATCCCGCTACTAGAACCTTTCAGGCGCTCCGCATAGCAGTCAATAATGAGCTTGAGAGTCTGGAAGTATTCCTAGAGAAAGCACCCTTATTTCTCAAGTCTGGCGGGAGAATAGTTATCATTTCTTTTCACTCGCTCGAAGATAGATTAGTTAAAAACGCCTTCAAGAGACTTACATCAGCCTGTATCTGCCCAAAAGAGATGCCTAGATGCGGATGTGGACGAAAGAACATCCTTAACAATCTTACACGTACTCCCCTGACCCCGAGTTTGGAAGAGATCAATGAAAATCCGAAATCAAGAAGTGCAAAACTAAGAGGAGGAGAAAAAATATAGGATGAATGACAATAAAAACCTGAGAATAAAAGGAAAACCCAATTCCAATAAAAACCATTTCTCGCTTAGGCTTTTCTTTCTCTGTCTTCTTGTAATTTGTGTTGCCCTTTTATATGTGCGTATTAAAGTCGAAACAATAAAATTCGGCTACGAGATTTCCGCGAATAAGAAGAAAGAAGAACAATTATTAAAAGATAATCATCTTCTTCACGCCGAGTGCATGGAATTAAAATCCCCTGCGAGAATCGAAGACATCGCACGTGAGTCTGGTTTTAGATTTCCAACCCAAGAAGACGTTATATATATAAAAGATAAGACAGTTATAGGGGAGATAAGGTGAAAAACCAAAAAAATTCAAAAAGAATCTCCCTTGTAAGAGGTTTAGAGAAACCGGTATGGAAAATTAGGCTTATAGGTGGATTTATTCTCATATTTTTTGCCGCTGTTTCTTTTAAAGCTCTCGAACTGCAGGTGCTTAATAGGTCACAGGCACTCGATCTTGCTAAGAAGCAGCACTGGAAAAAACTCACTCTACTTCCCAGGCGCGGCAAGATACTTGATTCAAAGAAAAAAGAACTCGCAGTAAACGTAGAAGCCGAGTCAATTTACATTCGTCCAAAGAATATAGCAAAACCTGATGAGTTTTCGAAGAAGCTTTCTAAATACCTAAATGTTCCTCAAAGAGAGATTTTAGGTATGCTCCTTTCAGGAAAACCATTTGTTTGGATCAAAAGGCTCGCCAAACCCGAAGTCGTTGCCGAGTTGAAAAGCGCAAAACTCGAAGGCGTAGGCTTCGTAGAAGAGCCCAAGCGGGTATATCCAAATATGTACCTTGCAGGGCAAATTCTCGGATTTACCGATATAGATTCGAAGGGAATTGAAGGAGTTGAGTACTCTCTAGATAACCTTCTAGCAGGAACTCCAGGCAAAATAATAGTGAAAAGAGATGCACGCGGTAAAGAGATCATAAGCAACTCTCTTGTTTTTGAAGAAAGTAAATCGGGGTATAACGCCATTCTTACTATAGATTCTCATATTCAATACATAGTCGAGAAGGAATTAAAAGAAGGAGTCGAGAATGCACAAGCAGATAAAGGGATCGCACTCCTTATGGAGTCGGAAACCGGGGCATTGCTAGCTATGGCATCTTACCCCTTTTTTGATCCAAACAAAATCGATCGGAATTCACAAGAAAACAGAAAGAACCTTCCGATGTGGTATTCGTTTGAACCCGGTTCTACATTAAAGGCCTTTCTCGCAGCCGCAGCCCTAGAAGAAAAAAAAGTAACCTCAACTTCGAAATTTGATTGCGAAAACGGAAAAAGAAAAGTAGGCTCCTCGATTATAAATGATGTCCATCCTTATGGTATTCTTTCTGTATCTGAGATCATTAAGGTATCGAGCAATATTTGCGCTTCAAAGATAGCTGAAACACTGGGTAAGGATAAGCTGTATAAGCGCCTTAAAGACTTCGGTTTTGGAGAGAAAACGGCAATAGATCTGCCAGGAGAGTCAAATGGGAGACTTAGAAGCTCAAAGGATTGGAAACCAGTTGAGCTTGCAACGATCTCTTTCGGTCAGGGAATCTCCGTTACCGCTCTCCAGCTTGCAACCGCGCTTTCTGTTATTGCGAATGGTGGATATCTCATGAAGCCATATATAGTTGAAAAAATAACGGACTTAGATGGTAGAGTTATTAAAGAAAGGAAACCTGAGGTAATAAGAACAGTTCTATCGTATGATACGGCCAAGGAGGTTACAAAAATTTTAGAAGGTGTAATGACTAAGGGCGGCACTGGGGGAAAAGCCTCGATCGAAGGCTACAGCAGTGCAGGAAAAACAGGAACAGCCCAGGTCCCAAATCCTGCGACCGGAGGCTATTACTCCGATAGACATGTTGCTTCTTTTATCGGTTTTGCTCCTGCAGACAATCCTAAGATGACCCTTGTCGTAGTCGTCGAAAGCCCAAAGACAAGCCCATATGGGGGAGTAGTAGCAGCACCTATATTTAAGGGGATTATGGAAAAGGTGCTTTTCTATCTTGGAGTCCCACCTAGAAAGACCTTTGCCGAATCAAAGTTGATGCCAAATCTAATAGGCATGAGTTCAAGGGACGTCCTTAGATGGTCGGAAAAAGAGGGTATAGAAATAAAGCTCAAAGGGAGCGGAAGCGTAGTTTATCAAAAACCACAGGAGGGAGAGAGAATAAAAGAAGACACAGTTTGCTTGATAGAGTTAAGGCAGACAATATGATTTTGAGAGATTTAACAAGAGAACTAGAAATTAAAAAAGCCCCTTGCCGAAATGATGTAGAGATATTAGGAATCTCCTACGACTCAAATAATATCCGTGATGGATTTCTTTTCGCCGCTATAAAAGGGGAAAAAACTGATGGGCATAAATACGTCGAGCCCGCCTTAAAGAATGGAGCAATTGCGTTACTCCTAGAAGACATTCCAAGAAACGCTCCCAACAATGTGGCAATTATCCAAGTGGAAGACACAAAATCAGCACTTGCTAAGGTGTCAGCAACCTTTTATCGGCATCCAACAAAGGAACTCACACTTGTAGGTATCACAGGAACAAACGGAAAAACAACTATTACCTATCTTCTTGAATCAATCTGGCAGAATATGGGTAAGAACACCGGGATTGTTGGCACTGTTGAATACAGGTATTTAGGAAATAGAATACCCTCTCCGATGACAACACCTGAATCGTCAGATTTAATGAAATTGTTTAGAGATATGCGAAGTTCCGGAGTTGAATATGCTGCTATCGAGGTTTCTTCACACGCCTTAGACAGAAAGAGGGTTTCAGAGTGCCATTTCGACGCCGCTGTATTTACGAACTTAACTCAAGACCATCTTGACTATCATGGAACGCTTGAAAACTACTTAGCGGCTAAGAAAAAACTGTTCTCCGAGGTCCTTAAGCAAAGCGAGAAAAGAGAAAAATTTTCGATAATAAACATTGACGACCCGCATGGAAGAGAAATCGCAAAGGATTCCGAGGGTAGGATAATCTACTATTCCAGCAACAAAAGAGGCGAAGGAGTTTACGTAGAAAAAGCTTCTATTAACCTGGAAGGGATTCATGCCCTCTTAGGCACACCATGGGGTAATATTGAGGTCAGTTCAAAGCTCTTTGGCAAACACAATCTTTATAATATACTTGCCGCTGTTGCTGTAGGTCTAAGTCTTGGTGCTTCGATTGAAAATGTAGAAAGCGGAATTTCAAACGTCACATCTGTTCCAGGCAGGCTTGATAAGGTAGAAAATCTTTATGGAATAAACGTTCTTATAGACTACGCACATACGCCAGATGCGCTGAGAAACGTTCTAATGGCTGTAAGGCCCTTTACCAATAAGAGGCTTATTCTTATATTCGGTTGCGGCGGCGATAGAGACCATATAAAAAGACCAATAATGGGAAAGATAGGAAGGGAGCTATCAGATATTCTAATAGTCACCTCCGACAATCCTCGAACAGAACCGCCCGAACTCATTATGGATGAAATTGAAAAGGGTGTACACAATATAAACTTCGACAAAAAAACGTACTTTCGAATCTCCGATAGGAGTGAAGCAATAAGAAAAGGAATCGAGATTGCAACTAGGGGTGATACTATTCTCATTGCAGGAAAAGGACACGAAACATATCAAATTTTGGGAGCCAAAAGAATTCCCTTCGACGATAAGGAAATAGCAGGAAATATTTTACTGGAGATAAAAGATAAGGAATGCTTGAACTAAGCCTTGTTTTAAGTTCGTTAAATGGAATCCTGATTTCTAAAGTGGAAGAGGCAACCTTCTCCGGTGTTTCTACAGACTCGCGCAGAATAAGGCAGGACGAGCTTTTTTTCGCTCTAAGTGGAAGCAATTTTGACGGACATGATTTTGTTATGGATGCACTTGATAAGGGTGCAAAAGGAGCAGTTATTGAAAGGCCTCTTTTCTCCACACCGAATGGCAAGATCCTGATTAAGGTTCCTTCCACACTAAGATCCTTAGGTGACCTAGCCTCAACATGGAGAAAGCGTTTTAAAAATTTAAAGCTCGCTGCAATTACTGGCTCGAACGGAAAAACAACAACAAAAGAGATGGCATCAAGCATCCTTTCACTTAGATTCTCAGTGCTCAAAAACTCAGGAAATCTGAACAACCTAATTGGTCTTCCACTCACCCTTTTGAAACTCAGAGAAGACCACGATGCAGCAGTAGTCGAGCTCGGAACGAACGACTTCGGCGAGATAAGAAGGCTTTCGGAGATATCGCTTCCGGATATCGGAGCAATTACTAATATCGGAAGAGCACATCTTGAAAAGCTTGGAGGGATAGAGGGCGTTTCTAAAGCAAAGGGGGAACTAGTTGAAGGATTTACAGAACATAACACGTTCATAATGAATATGAACGACTCATGGGTCCAAAAAATTGGCGAGACTATAAAATGCCATAAGATCACGTTTGGAATAAACACCCCTAAAACTCATATCTCAGCAAAAGATATTGAAACCGTAGAGTTTTCCTCAGTCAGATTTAAGATTACAGTGGAAGGAGAGGAATTACCTATAAGAATAAGAGGCATAGGACTTCATAACGTTATGAATGCCCTATGTGCTTCTGGAATTGCTCTCGCTTTTGGATGTAATGCGGATGAGATTCAGGCAGGGCTTGAAAGATTCATACCCGCTTATATGAGGCTTGAGGTTATGGACACGCCCCTCGGGCTTAGAATTATAAATGATACATATAACTCCAATCCTGAGTCTATGAGAAGCGGTGTAGAAGAGCTTGTAAGATTAAAAGGAAGTGGAAGAGCAATAGCGGTGCTTGGCGATATGCTTGAGCTTGGAACTGCGAGTGAAACTGAGCATAGAAGCCTCGGTGAGTTTCTTCTTGTATCCAAGGTGGATTTCGTTATAACTTTTGGCAAATACGGGAAGCATACTTTAGAAGGACTAGGCGGAAGAGTTAGAGGTATATTAGCAGAAACCCATGAAGAAGCGGCGGTTGTTTTAACCAGCTTTGCAAAAGAAGGAGACCTAGCATTAATAAAAGGCTCCCGCGGGATGCAGATGGAAAACGTAATAAAGAGGCTTTTTAAGGAGTAGCTCACTGTGCTTTACCTACTTTATTTGCTGAAAGAAGACTTTTTATTTTTCAATGTATTTAAATACATCACCTTTCGCTCATTTGGAGCAGGTGTAACTGCCTTTTTGCTAAGTATTATACTAGGAAAGTTGCTAATAAAAATTCTTGTTAAGATGCGCCTTAGAGAAAATATACGCGCAGACGGACCTATCGGTCACCAATCCAAAGTCGGTACCCCAACTATGGGTGGAGCGTTTATTGTTATAGCACTACTAGTTTCGACCCTACTTTGGGTAAATCTAACGGTAGAGCCAGTATGGGTCGTACTTCTTTTTACGCTCGGTTATGGACTTATCGGGCTTACGGACGACATGCTAAAACTGAAACGACGGAAGGGTATGCGGGCAAAGGTCAAATTCTCGTGCCAGGTTCTTCTAGGTATGATACTAATTTTACTTCTTCTACACTTAGAAAAGAGGTTTACAATGTCGCTTAGAGTTGATCAGATCTCTAGCTTTCCATTTACATCTGTGATGTTTCCTTTTTTTAAAAAAGCGATTTTTAATTTAGGCTGGTTCTATGTACCGTTTGCGATCCTTGTCGTCGTTGGAACATCAAACGCAGTAAACCTTACTGACGGACTTGATGGACTGGCTATCGGCTCCATGACAATCGTAACTGCTACTTACATAGTGTTTGCATATCTTTCGGGCAACCTGGAATTTTCCAGGTATCTTCAGATTCCATATATAGCCGGAAGCGGAGAATTATCAGTCTTTCTTGCCGCTGTTGGCGGGGCATGTCTAGGATTTCTTTGGTACAATTCCTATCCAGCCCAGGTATTTATGGGCGATGTCGGCTCCCTTGCACTTGGTGCCGCCATAGGCTCAGTTGCATTAATAATCAAACAGGAAATCCTTCTTATTTTAGTTGGCGGTCTATTTGTATCAGAGGCTTTTTCCGTAATAATTCAGGTTGTCTCATTTAAACTTACTGGAAAGAGGGTTTTCCGCATGGCTCCGCTTCATCATCACTTCGAGCTACACGGTTGGTCTGAATCGAAGGTAGTTATTCGATTCTGGATAGTATCTATAGTGCTTTCACTGATTGCGCTGTCCACATTAAAGCTCAGGTAGCTTTTATTTGCTATGGTTTGATTAATTAAACCTCTGCATATCTATTTAGAGGCCCAAATGAACCTTAGTGGCAAGAAAATACTTGTAGTTGGATTAGGAAAAACTGGAGTCGAAACGGTTAGATTCCTTCTTAAAAAGGGTGCTTTGGTAGATGCAAGCGATATCACTCCATTTGAAAAACTTCCAAGCATAGTGACTGAACTAAAGGGAATGGGGGTGAACATAGAAGCCGGAGAGCACAGGCTAGAAACCTTCCTTCGGGCTGATATGATAGTTCTAAGCCCAGGTGCTCCATTTGGGCTAAACTCAGTCAAGGAAGCGATAAATAAAGGAGTAGAAGTAATAAGCGAGATCGAGCTTGCATCAAGATTTATTAAAAAACCGATGATTGGTGTTACAGGCTCAAACGGAAAAACCACAACCTCAACCCTTATCGCTCGAATTTTAGAAGGAACAGGTAAAAGGATTTTTCTCGGTGCGAATATAGGGACTCCTCTAATTCAAATCGCTGATAGGGACGACTGCTACGACTTTTTAGTATTGGAATTAAGCAGTTTTCAGCTTCAGGGCACCCATACTTTTAAACCATTTATCGGGATGATTCTCAATATTTCCCCTAATCACCTAGACCATCACGAAAACATCGGTGAATATATAGAATCCAAAATGAGGCTCTTTTCAAATCAAACCTACTCCGAATGGGCTATATATAATGCCGATGACAGTCTAATAAAAGAAAATTTATTAAGAATTAGGTCGAAGAAAATCCCATTTGGAGAAACCCCGCTTGAGAGAGGAGTATACTTCGATGGAGTTAATGTAAGGTTTAGAGACGAATCGTATGACTTAACGAAGATGAAGCTCATGGGCAAACACAATATAGAAAACGCAATGGCTTCGATTGCATGCACAAGAATACTAGAATGTGATCCGAAATTGATTCAGAAGACAATAGTAAATTTTGAGCCCCTTCCGCATAGAATTGAGTTTATCCGAGAGCTTAGAGGTGTAAGATTTTATAACGACTCAAAATCAACAAGTCCTGGGGCAACCCTTAGGGCCCTTGAGAGCTTCTCATCTCCCATCATTCTTATAGCGGGGGGAAAGGATAAAGGCGGAGGTTACGAAGTCCTAAGGGAAACACTCCGAAATAGGGTTAAACTCCTCGTTCTCTTTGGTGAATCAAAATTCAGAATCGAAAAGGAGCTTGGTAAGGAGGTCAAAACAGTTCTAGCCTCTTCTGTCGATGAAGCAACGGAGAAGGCGTTCACGGATTCTGAGAAAGGGGATACTGTTCTCTTCTCACCGGCTTGCTCGAGCTTTGACATGTTTACCTCTTATGAAGAAAGAGGAAGGAGATTCAAGGAAATTGTTCAAAATTTTTGAGCCTCAAGGAAAAGGATACGACTGGGGAATCATTGCAGCAGTGATATTTCTCTCAGCGATGGGGGTGCTGATGGTATACAGCACAAGTTCGGTATTTGCCTTAGAGAAATTCGGGGATTCAACATATTTCCTTAAACGTCACGCTATATTCCTCAGTATTGGGTTTGCATCTATGGTTATGTTGATGAAGCTTAATTACAGCTTCTTACGAGGACTCGTTTATCCCGCCTATTTAATTGGCTTAGTTATACTTGCCTTAGTACTTATCCCCGGAATAAGCAGGGACATAGGTGGAGCGAGAAGATGGATAAATCTAGGCATGTGGAGCTTTCAACCCGCAGAGATAGCAAAATTTCTTTTGATCTTTTATCTGTCATACTCACTCATGAAGAAAAAAGAGAAGATGGATACATTTCTTATCGGATTTGTCTCTCATCTAATAATAGCAGGTGCATATATAGCTCTAATTCTTCTTGAGCCAGACTTTGGAATGTCTGCAATACTCCTTGTTGTGCTTTTCGGAATGCTTTTTATTGGTGGCGTGAATATTAAATATTTAGCCGTTTCCTCATTTATTGCTGTTATATTTCTAGTACTAGCTGTGATGACCGAAGACTATAGGATGAGCCGCGTAATCACGTTTTTAAATCCATGGAAAGACCCGCTTGGCTCCGGTTATCAAGCAGTGCAATCTTTTACGGCATTTGGTCTCGGTGGAATCCAAGGGACAGGTCTAGGCGATAGTACCCAGAAACTCCTATTTCTTCCAGAGGCACATACAGATTTTATATTTTCAATAATCGGGGAGGAGCTAGGTTTTATAGGTGTGTTACTAATAGTAATAGGGTTCGGGTTTCTAATGGTAAGGGGATTAAAGGTAGCTGTTAGAGCGCCCGATCTTTTCGGCTGTTACCTCGTTTTTGGTTGTATTATGCTTGTAACACTGCAGGCAGGGGTAAATATGGCCGTTGCGGTTGGATTATTTCCCACAAAAGGGCTAACGCTGCCCTTTATCAGTTACGGCGGAACTTCGCTTGTAAGCAGCCTCGCGGCTATGGGAGTAGTGCTTAGCGTTTCAAAAGCGGGGACAAAATGAAGGTGATAATCGCAGGAGGGGGCACAGGAGGACACGTATTTCCAGCAATCTCAATAGCGGAGGAGATTTTAAAACGGAATGCGGAAAACAAGGTCCTCTTTGTGGGTACGGAAAAGGGTTTAGAAAGAAAGCTGCTTTCAAAAAGAGATTATCCTATTGAGTTTATCAGCTCCCGGGGAATAAAGGGGAAAGGGTTTATAGAGAGCTTCAGAAGTATTGCCTCGGCTTTAAAAGGCCTTCTTGATTCTTTGAGAATCCTGAAGAGATATAAACCAGATTTAGTTCTTGGTGTAGGTGGTTATGTTTCGGGCCCGGTAGTTCTTGCCGCATCCCTTCTTTCAATACCAACAGCCATATGCGAACAGAATTCAGTTCCAGGCATTACAAACAGGGTACTAAGTAGATTCGTGAAAAGGGTGTTTGCTTCATTCGAAGATAACGTCAGGTTTTTTCCACAAAAAAAAACTATAGTAGTTGGTAACCCTGTAAGAAATAAAATTCTGATAAATAAGGAATATAGCCAAGAACAAAATGGTTTTACTATTCTTGTTTTCGGCGGAAGTCAAGGTTCCCATAAACTCAATCTCATAGTTCCAAGGGCTTTTGGAACGCTTCGTAGAAACGACGTCTTTTTAATTCACCAGACAGGTGAAGAGGACCTTGAGGATGTAAAAAGGGCTTATGAATGGTATGAGGTTCCGGCAGATGTTTTACCCTTCATAGAAGACATAGGAGCGGTATACAAGTCTGCCAACCTGGTGATTGGAAGAGCCGGGGCAGGAACCGTCGCTGAAATTACCGCCCTAGGAAAACCGGCAATACTTGTGCCCTACCCCTTTGCAACATACAATCACCAACTAGAAAATGCCAAGGTGCTTGAAAAAGCTGGAGCGGCTATTCTTATTGAGGAAAAAGACGCAGCTCCCGAACGGCTTTCTGATATCTTAAAAGACTTACTCAATAAAGATAAACTTAAAGAAATGGGCCATAGGGCAAAGATTCTTGGCAAGCCCTATGCGGCACAAAGGATAGTTGACGAGATCGACAGACTTACCGGAGTTAGCTAATGTACGGACGAATTAGGAACATCCATTTTGTTGGAATTGGCGGAATAGGAATGAGCGGCATAGCTGAGGTGCTTCTCAATATGAGCTATAGCGTCACAGGCTCTGATTTGAAGAGATCTGATATTATAGAAAGACTCGAGCGTCTCGGTGCAAAAATCTTTATAAATCACAGTAAAGAAAATGTTGGGAGCGCCGATGTAGTTGTTATATCGTCCGCTATCAAGAAAAATAACCCTGAGGTGCTTCAAGCACAATCCCACAAGATTCCTGTGATACCTAGGGCGGAAATGCTTGCAGAGCTAATGAGACTTAAATACGGCATTGCCATTGCGGGAAGCCATGGAAAGACTACCACAACCTCGATGATTTCAACCGTTTTAGGATTCGGGGGTTTTGATCCGACTATTGTTGTAGGTGGCAAGGTTAAGACCCTTGATTCAAATGCACACCTAGGAAAGGGGAGCTTCATGGTCGTCGAAGCAGATGAAAGCGACGGTTCTTTTCTCATGCTTTCCCCTGTTATTGCAGTAGTAACAAACATAGACAAGGAGCATCTTGATTACTATGAGAATATAACTCGCCTAGAGGAAACCTTTTCAACCTTTTTAAATAAAATCCCATTTTATGGACTCGCTGTTCTTTGTCAAGACTCCTTTCACGTTAAGTCAATTATTTCCAACTTTAAAAAGAGATTTATCACCTACGGAATTTCTTCACAGGCTGAATTCAGGGCAGAAGGTATCAAGGTTCATGGATTTGAAACCGATTTCAAGGTTTTATTCAATAACTCTTTATTAGGAAACGTAAAGCTTAATGTTCCCGGAAGGCATAATGCCCAGAATTCTTTAGCCTCTTTCGCTGTAGGAATGGAGCTTGGAATGAGCTTTGAGCGTATAAGAGATGGGCTTAGTGAATTTAGGGGTATCGAAAGAAGGCTTCAAATCAAGGGCGAAAAAAGCGGTGTATTAGTTATTGATGATTATGGGCATCATCCCGAGGAAATTCGTGAAACCTTAAGAACATTAAGGGAATCGTTTTCAAAAAGGCTTATAGTAATTTTCCAGCCTCATAGATATACTAGAACAAAACTTCTATTTAATGACTTTGTCTCGGTGTTGGGTGAGCCTGATATGCTTCATGTACTTGATATCTACCCGGCAGGGGAAACATCTATTCCCGGAGTTACTTCTGATAAGCTGACACAAGCAATCAAAAACAAAGGACACAAGGATGTGTATTATACAAAGGAACCGGATGAGGTAGTCAAACGTGTTTTGGAGGTGTCAAGACCAGGAGATTTGGTTCTTACCCTCGGAGCTGGCAACGTTTGGAAGCTTGGAGAGAAGATAGTTGAGGAGATTTCATGAACCGTATTATAAAAGAGCTTGAAAAGGTCGGATGTGAATATGAACGGGATTATTCCATGATCCATTACACATCTATGCGTGTTGGTGGTTTAGCCGACCTCGTAGTTTTTCCAAAGAGCCAGCCTGAGCTTATAACGGTTCTTAATATGCTTTCCTCTCTCGATTTCCCATGGACTGTTCTCGGAGGGGGATCAAACACAATTATCGATGACTCCGGAATAAGGGGTGTTTTAATCAGCACAAAAAAGATGCGTGATATTAGGATACTAAGGAACGGAAAGGTAATCGCAGAAGCCGGTGCTGTATTAGGCTCGGTTTTAAATAAATCTATCCGCGGAGAGCTTTCAGGTTTTGAATTTGCCGCAGGAATTCCGGGAACGGTAGGCGGCGGTATCTTTATGAATGCCGGAGCGAACGATGGAGAGATAAAAGACGTTGTAGATAATGTCTGGGTTTGGCTGAATGGGAAAGAGATTTCGATATCTAGGGATGAA
>JAKEHC010000003.1 GCA_022615255.1 Candidatus Dadabacteria bacterium
GAAAAATTAAAGCGAGAAAATTTTGGAAAGCGTTCCGACATTCCTTCGAGTTTTTCCAGCCGTATATTTTTTCCACTACCCTCGAGGTTGAAAACCCCTTCCCCTTGTAGTTTTTCAACCGTGCCGGTAAATGAAAGGTGGATTAGATCAAAAATGTTAAGACTTAAAGAATTGATAAAAGCAGTTTCGGTTTTCTTGTCAAAGGCTAGATCATATTGTACTTTTCCAAAAAGAGGGCGAACTTCTTTTCCGTTATCCGAAGTTGGTATAATATCAACCTCTCCTTTAGAGCTTATCCTGTCCGAGATTTTAAACGACAAAGTAGAAGCTACATCGACCTTTTCAGTAGGCTCAAGACCTTTAAAAAAACCCTCCGTATTTAATTCATGGGCTTTTAATCTTATTTCTCCAATCGGTTCAGCTAGAAAGGGATTGATTCTCCCTTCTACCTCAATCTCACTTTTTTGGAGATTTATTAGACCTGAGAGATTTAATGCCCTATCTTCTTTAGACACGGCGTCTACAAAGTCAACCAAGAATTTTTTTGAGCTTAAAGATAACCCGGGGAGAAGTCTTATTTCTGCGTTGGTGATCTCTATGTGCTCGACCTCGATTTGTGAAAATTTTCCTTTTTTACTGGTTGCTATCTCCTCTTTTTCTTTTACAAGCCTTACGAGCTTTTCAAGCCCGTCTTTAGTAGCCGTAAAGGATGGTTTATCGATCTTAATTGCTCTCAGTTTGATTTTTCGATTAAGAAGGAAATAGGGTATATCAGGTTTAACATCTATTTTCTTGATGCTGATTAATGAATTTGTAGGGTTTTTCAGATCAAAAATCTTTATTTCATTTACTTTAACACCTGAGAGGATGTTAAATTCCACGTCTTCTATATCGATGTCGTATACTTTATTTTTAAACGCCTCTTCAATATAGCCACTTATCTTATTTGGAACGATGACCTTTGATGCGATAATAAAAGAAGCAAAAAAGAGGAAAAGAAAAACAGCTATAGTGATAAGAAATGCTGGGGTAACTCTAATCCAGGGAAAAGACATATAGCGTAATTATATTGGAAGACACCGGATTTAAAAGTACAGCTTGATCACTTTAGAAAACTCAAAAGGAATAAAATCAGAAGAAACGTTCAAGTTCTTTATATAGCATTCTTGATTAAGCTATTTGTTCAATCTTTTTTGCCTTTATAACGTTTTTAAATTTTATAAGAAAGTTACCCTTTTCTTTTTTAAATGTTCCGGTGACCCTCATTTTAGACCCTTCAGCAATTGAAAGATTACCTTTATAGTAAACCCCTATTTCGTTGTTCTCATCATCATGTAAGCGGATAAGCGTGTATGGATCACCAGTAAAGTAAGTCATATGGTGAACCTTTTCGACCTCTCCCTCGACCGTTATTTTTTTACCATTATAGTATTTTGGGTTTGATATAACGTTTTTAATCGTTTCCTCCGTGCTATTGGAAAGAGTCAAGTCCGTATTATCGACAGGCTTTATGTCTGCGCTATCGGCAGGATCAACGCTTGTAAATAGTATTATTGCAAAGCTCGAAGCTATGGTCAGCATTGCTTTCTTTATCATGTTATGTTCCTCTTGGCTGTAATTGTTATTCCAAATTCTTAGGCCAGATGAAAAAATAACCGCGTCAATATGATACTACATGATTCTTAGATTTCCACATTTTTTTATTTGACCTTTCTTATTACGATGCCTTAGCTAGATTATAGGATTCTTTTTTAGTTGTGTGGCTAAATACTTGCCTTTTGATGGTTATGCAAACTCATTTTGCCCTACCATATCTATCCCACTTAAGAAGGTTGTAATGGCCCAGCACCTTTTCAACATAGCTTATGGTTTCAACATAAGGCGGGATTTTAAAGCCGTATTTTACCACAGCCCCCCTGCCGGCGTTATATGCCGCAAGAGCAAGCTTAAGATTATTGTTAAAGTAGTCCATCAGGTCCCTTAAAACCCTCACGCCGCCATCTATATTCTCCTCTGGATCAAACGGGTCATTTACCTCATAGTCTTTGGCAGTTGCAGAAACGAGCTGCATCATTCCCATTGCGTTTTTAGATGAAACGGCATTTGGGTTAAAATTCGATTCAACCTTGATAACAGCTTTAACGAGATCCGGATCCACTCCATACTTTTTGCTGGTCGTTTGAATCTCTTTATCGTAATTAGATTTGGATATATAAAATTCCTTGCCGTGTTTACCGGGCGTAGTAACTATTCTATATCTGGCAAGGGGAGAAGGAGTATTATCCCTAGAATATTCAGTCAGAATCAGATCGTTGCAGCTAAATGTCTCATATCTTCCGCTTCTTTCAATCATCACGGTACACTTTGAAATTTGAACGAGCTTAACCCCTTCATCAGTAATCAAATCAATTGAATCCCCCTCTTTATAGGAGCTGATCTTACCGGTGACTTGGTTTTTTATTATCGCAATTGGGTATGGTTTCCCAATAACAGTCCCGAGAAGTGTTAAGGTTAGACTAGTCCTTGAAAAATCAACCAGGAATGGATTCTTGCCGGATTGAATTAATTTCTCTCTTTCATGGGATAAATCCGAAGCCCTGCCCTCACCTTCTAATGAGAAAAAGCTCATAGAACTCAGCAGTAGTCCTAAGAGGGCAGCTTTCAAAATCGAAATGCGACCTCTATACGATAAAGAAACCATGCTTAAGATAGATAAAAAATAGTTCATATTTAATAAAAAGTAAAGTACCAAAAAACAATCATTTTTCTATCAGCTAAATATCATTGCAACCCATCCACCTTCCACAAATTCTCTCTCAATGCTCAATCCAATGTCAGTAAACCCTTTTAAGGCTATTTCTCTTTTTAACTCGGATATGCCAGAAACCAGAAGCAAACCCTTTTCATCAATCAAAGACTTGATGTCTTTACTCATGCGGATAAGCTCATCAGTAACTAAATTAGCAATAACTAGATCAAACCTTCTATTAATACTGTCTAACGATCCACAAATAATGAGAAAATTAGAATCCATTCGGTTTCTTAGAGCATTTACTCTTGTCTCATCTACCGCTAATGGATCATTATCTATTGCTGTAACGTATTCCGCCCCAAGTGCTTTTGCCGATATTCCAAGAACACCGCTTCCGCACCCAAAATCCAATACATTTTTTACCCTTTTTCTTCTGAATACCTCCTCTATTCCCCTTAGAGAGAGTTTTGTAGTCATATGCCCTGCGCCAAAGGAACTACCAGGACCTATTTCGATTTGGACTTCCTTCCCCTTAGGAGCCTTTAAGACAATCTTAGAGGCATAAAGCCGAAATTCTGTATATGGTTCAAAACTCAATTGGAATTATCCTATTCTTAAAAAAGAGAGCTAATTTCTGAATGGAATTATATCAAAATATAATCGCTCAGGCTTGTTAAATCAAAATAGGTGACTTAAGTCCCTAAAATCAGATGTCTTAAGAATGGATACGGGTAATCCTTGTTTCGTCCAGCTCGTTTGAGATTTCATCCTCATGCTTTTCATTCCACCGCTTTAAAAGATTGCAACTGAAGCATTTATTATCCTCATTTCATTGTGTCCTTTTAGATTCAGGCTATTCTTTCCATTCATAAAAGTAATCTGAAAGCTTATCCCTTAAAACAAGCCTTGCTCTAAGTATCCTGGACTTAATTGCAGGAATACTTAGGCCCAATACCTTAGCCACCTCCTGATTCGTGAGGCCCTCCACATCCCTTAAATGAAAAACTACCCTGTAGGCTAAAGGAAGTTGACTCACGGCCCTTTCAATTATTTCCATTCCTTCTTGGCTTAGGAGCAATTCATCAGGCCTCTGCCTCTTGCCCAAGTCGCTTAACTCAGCGCCATCGAACACACCATTGTCATCATAATAAGGCATGTCGCTCTCAAGGCTAACGTTATTCTTGTATTTCTTTTCCGTTCTCAGGTGCATATAACTTGCATTTGCAGCGACCCTGTAGAGCCATGTTGAAAATTTAGATTCTTCGCGAAATGTATCCAGCTTCTCCATACTGAGAAACACCTCTTGCAACACCTCTTCAGCGTCATGAGAATTGTGGGTAATCCTTAGCGCTAAACGAAACACCTTATCTGCATAACGACCTACAATCTCATTAAAAGCCTCTTCTTTATGCTGTTCAACAAAGGCTTTTACAAGATCATTATCAGACAACTGATTATAATTTATGCTTAAAATCTTTTTTGAACTATCTCTTCCAGCAATAGTTTCTGGATTCCCTATTATGTTGGTCTGCATGATTTAGCCTCCTTTCGTATCAAGCAATTTAGTTGACCAGTCGGTTTATTAAATTTAAAATTCGATATCATTACATTATTTCTCAGTCAATTTATGACTCTCAGAGCCGTTTCTCTTTATGGCTAACTGAACTACTCCTACGCCCAATCGCTTGATTAGGCTCGGATCATTGTATGATTTTCCTAAAAGCAGAAGACCCTCTATGTAAGCTAGTATCGCCTGAGCAGTTGCGAGTGAATCAATATCGACTGGCAGCTCACCCGATGCTATGGCTTTGCCTATTAGTCGCTCGCAGTACTCAGCCCACTCCTTAAAAATATGCTCGATTTTTTCACGGATAACTTCGTCCTGAGTGCTAAGCTCAACAGCTAGGTTGCCTACATGACAGCCCAACATGCACCCTATGCTCTCTTTTGTTAAGCTGTGATATTTATAAGACGTATCAATGAACTTATGAAACCTCTCCTGTAGGGGCAGATCTATATTAAATGTAGGTTCTAATATCTTTTCTCGAAAGAATCCCCACATATAGTCCAAAGCTGCCAATGTAAGGTCTCGCTTAGATGGAAAAAAGTGGTAAAAACTACCCTTTTTTACCCCTGCGTGCTCGCATATCTCCTGCACGCCAACAGAGTTATAGCTTCGAGTGCTTATCAGCTCGATTGCACTATTTATTAATTTCTCTTTTGTTTTACTTGTTCGCCCCATAGTATTATTAATTGACCAGTCGGTAAAATAATAGCCAGTTATGGTCAATCTGTCAATAGCTTTTTATTTTCCTTGTAATTTAGAATTTCAAGAGAATCAGCCTCATGGGTCAACGGGTCAATAAGGTCAGGGTATGTGCCTGAACTTTTTGACCCATGACCCATTCTCCTTGAGACAAGGATGGACACTCATTGAGAGAAAGCAGAATCTTTTAACCTAATTAACCTGAAGCAACGTGTTACCCAGGTTGGACTAATGCACAATGAGTTTTGTCCAGACCATCTTCATTCAAGATAACCCACTAAGGTCCCACACGTCCTTGGATTTCCAAGTTTATATAGCGCAGTTTTTTCAATCTGCCTTATGCGCTCACGGGTCAGATTAAGTTTTTTCCCAACCTCCTTAAGGGTAGACGGTTTTTCATACCCTATTCCAAACCTCATCCTGAGAATTTCCCTTTCTCTAGGGCTTAGCTTCAAAAGCGCATCGTCAATATTTTGTGGAAGATACGCTGATGCAATAAGTGAATCGGGCGGAATAGAATTGGGATCGGCTACAGAATCCATTAAAACCGTTTTCTCTCCCTGCCAGATCACGGAGTCGAGGCTAAGCATCTTTTCATTAGAGAGAAGTACCCGCTTTACAAATCCTACAGTCATACCCGCCTCCTTCGCAATTTCCTCAAAGACAGGCGTCTTGCCATTTTCTTCCTCAAGCCTTGCCATCGCACCCCGAACATGATTAGTTCTCTCAATCACATAGGATGGAATCCTTATAGTCCTCACTTGATGAATAATAGCCCTAGTAATCTTCTGCTTTATCCACCAGCTAGCATATGTAGAAAACTTGTAATCCTTCGTGTGATCAAAACTTTCAACTGCCCTTATTAACCCCAAATTCCCCTCCTGAATAACGTCCGGCAGCGGCAGTCCTTTCCCCATATATTCCCTGGCGATACTTAAAACCAATCTTAAGTTTGCTTTGACAAATCTTTCTCGTAACCTCCTTGCTTTTTGCAAATAAAGCTTCATAAGAACGCTTAATATCTTAATTTGCTTTGATACCTCCTTTTCCGATCCACTTCTCCCATTTCCGTTCTTTCTTTTTTCTTCTAGTAACTTATCAATCATAACCTTTATTTCCCTTGCCCTTGATTCACATTTTCTCATTTTTATAGAAACCTCTTTCTCTTCCCTCTGCTTAAAAACAGGCTCCTTTGATATATCCTTGTAATAATCATATAGAAGCCGTAATGTCTCATCCGGCGTTCTGCTTTGCTCCTTGGATTGTAAACCCTTTGGTTCATAATCGAAATCATGATTTTCAATATCTGGCTCAACGCCGTATTCAGTGGTAAGATTCATAGGATTCTCTTCTTGAATAAACTCTTCATGAGACTCAGCTAACTCTGAAGTAGAATTTTCGAGGTTAAGATTTAGTATTTCCATGGTTTTACTCCCTTTTTAACGATGATTAGTCTGAAAAATTAATAAAGCATGAGCACATCACTCTCAGAATTGATTTTGGCAATCAACATGCCAATAAAATCAAATCCTGAATGTCCAATCATTTATAAAACTTAGATGTTTATAAAAATTAGACATCGCTAAAAATGTGTAAAAATACACTGTGCACTCTGTGTCATATTCCACACAAGATACGAATGATTTAAGTTAAGGAAAAAAGATAAAATCTTAACCGAGAAATTCTATATAGTTGGTAGCTTCAATCATATTATTAGAGAAAAATTCAGTAGAGTAGGGTAGGTGCTTTTCCGTACTATACTGAAAATATTACGTATAATTAGTACCAACGCTTTAGTTAATAAACAAAACTACATCCTCCATTATTTGAAATAGATATGGAAAACGAATCACAAAAAATCGCTCTTCTGTTTCTCGTCAAATTTATAAGCTATTGGC
>JAKEHC010000146.1 GCA_022615255.1 Candidatus Dadabacteria bacterium
CACCTCTTGTTGACTTTACTTTTAATTTGGTTTATCACTTCTTTGTGGCTCAAGGCGCACTCATCGTTTACGAACCACTTGATTGCTTTTCAGAAAAGAGAGGCTATTGGAATGAGTATATCGCCTTTTACGAAAAGTATTGGGGCGGTCCAACCTCTCCCTATGGTGTTTGGTTTGGCAAGGAATATGAGGTCTTTAGGGAAGCCTTATCAAATTATCTTGGAGTTGACGATCAAGAGATCGAAGACTGCTTCTTTATGAAAGATAAGGATGGGATATATTATGTCTCTCCTCTTAATAGGGTTAAAACATATCTTTTGTACTCGGAGAATTACATTCCCCTTGAGTGGTTTATACTATTTAAGGACGATGAAAGGCAATTCTTTTATACCCCCTGGGGATTTGGGGGTATGCACTATGATACAAAAATAGGTTTAAGCCTCAAGCGGATAAAAGAAGCAGATGATATTTTGAGTAATATTTCAACTGTTCATAAAAAAAGTGAATTTAAATTGACCTTGTTTCGGAGGCTGAATGAGATTCAGGCTCGGATTATAGAGATTGAGAATTGGCTATCAGGGTTTGATTCAACTGGTTATGTGCTACTAAATTATGGAGAAATAAGCTCTTTCATACATCCCTATACATTAAAGAATGAGCGTTCTGTAAAAGAGGTTTGGCAGTTGCTTTCTTTAGCGAGCGAAAGCAGGTTTGACGAGGGAGAACTAGTGCTTAACTTGCTAACGGAAAAGTGGGAGGATATAAGAAGTAAGGCTACTGGTGAGATTAGCAATATTCGAATCCAATGAATAAAACAGGACTCAGTTTTATTGATGTAAGTTTTTAGAGTGCATTGTAATTACCTACAAAAATTTAGTTTTATCATCTTGATATGTTCTTAACGACCTTCTTAAAGATAAGATTCTTAAAATTAGATTCAGATAATGCTAAAATTGATAGATAATCTCTAATATCAAGCAACAGATGTCTTATTTAACCTACTAATGGTATGTATAAGCTTTATATACAAAAATTATGAATCTTTTAAGATGGTTATACGCTAAAAGTGAAACTTCGAATAATATGAAACCTATCTCTCCCTATCTGGTTAAATATAGATAAACACCTTTATATTTCTTGCATCTAATTACGTGAATTTTGCATCTATAACGGAGAGAGAAAACAATGTTAAAAAATGAAGAGTTTGAAGATATATTTGATGAATATGGTTCAGCCGAAGGTGATTATCTAGAAGATGAGGCGATATTTTCTGAAATTGAACTGGGAGAGGGTCTTCAAGATGGATTTAACCCGACTGAACTGGACTCTCAAGAAGTCAAGCTAACTGATAAGGGCGAGGGGAAGGACCTGAATCAGGAGCTTAGGCTTTTAAATGACTATTTTAAAGAGGTCGGGTTGCTTCCTCTGCTAACTCCTAAGGAAGAGGTTCGAGTCGCAGCAAAGATAAAAGAATGTGAGGCAAGGGCAAAGGAGATAAGGAGTGTTATAGAAAAGATACTTGGCAGAAGGATAGGAGGGGATATAAGGTCAACCGTAGAGGAGCTAAAGGAGGCGTCTGATAAGAATCTACAGAAGGTAAAAACAATAAATGGTTTCAAAAGGCTTGGTAGATTAATAACATTACTTGAAGCATATTCGAAAAAAGCCAGCCAGTTTAGGAATAGATTTATCACTGCAAACCTCAGGCTTGTAGCAAGTATAGCGAAAAGATACATAGGCCGCAGGCTTCCATTTCTGGATTTAATTCAGGAGGGGAACCTTGGGTTAATAAAGGCTGTAGAAAGGTTTGATCACACAAAGGGATATAAGTTTTCAACTTATGCCTGTTGGTGGATTCATCAGGCTATATCTAGGGCGATTTTTGACCAAACAAGGACAATAAGGGTACCAACTTATGTGCTTGAAAAATCCGGCAAGGTAAATCACGTGCGTTCAGGGCTTCAGAAAAAAACGGGAAGAAATCCTCTCCCTGAGGAGATTGCAAACAAGGTGAATATGCCTGTAGAGGGTGTTAAGCGTGTGCTTGGAGCTGAGGAAAAGGTTGTATACCTTGATTCTCCTATATGGCAGGGTGAGAGGATGACTCTCATGGATTTCATTCCTGATACCGATTCGCATCCTCCTGATTTACTGATAGCTGCTGCCTCCCTTCCAAATAGTCTTGATGCCGCGCTTATGAAGCTAAGCTCCAGGGAGAGAGAGGTTCTCAAGATGAGGTTTGGAATAGGTTATGATAACACATCTACACTAGACGAGGTTGGAAGGCATTTAGGGTTAACAAGGGAGAGGATCAGGCAAATAGAAAAAAAGGCTCTTGAAAGACTCGGAAGGTCAAAATCCGCTCCTGTACTGAAGAGCTTAATAGAGATATATCGCTAATTATCTTATAAGTTCTTTATTTTTATAGCTAGGATTTAACAAGCCTTCGTTTTATTTTTGACACCAAGCCATAAGACATCTTATTTCTATTTAGCTTATATTCAAGCCAGGAAGATATAAATATCTATTCCTTAGAATTTGCCAACTTATACATTTATTGTATCATATCATACTTCATTTTTTGTAGTGTTAGAGTTAAGCAAATGACTATAAAAATTTTCAAATGGAAATTCGACGAAACCGTCTTTGAGGAATTTGAGACCTATTTATCAAAGACTGGAAAGGAGATAGATTCTCTAAGTGAAGAGGATGTTGAAGAATTCCTCAGGGGTTTTAATTCTGAAGTTTCAGAAAGGATGAAAGAGGCTTTTTTAAACAGCATGGCTAGAAGAGGGCTCAGTAAATTGATTTCTTTTGGAATCGAATTTGATTACATGTGTGACGGTTGTGGAGAATCGATAAATTCCAGACATGGTGTTGAATTAGAACTCGACGATGAATCGTACCTGGTTTGCGAAACGTGCTCAGATGTTGTTAATAAGATAAAAGCATACTTAGACATGGGGAAAACCATTGAAGAGGCTTCAGAATTTGCGGAGGAAATCTCCCAGGGAAGGACAAAGTTAATCGTTTATCAGGTATAAGACCAGCTTAGTTTGGGTGGCATCTTCTTAGATTGGCTGTTACAGCTATAGTTTATTTTCTGGTAACTATTCGTGTTCTTGTTATGCCCAACGCAGTTATAATTTCATTTAAAATATTTCTAAAATAAACGGTAAATCATATAAGCAGAATTTTAGATTTTTTAATTCCCTTCAGCTATCTCTTCTTAGTTTTCCCTCTTGCTTTAGTAGCTTTTTTAGATGTATCCCTTTTCACAGTTTTAAGCGAGGAAATAAACTTATCTACAGGGATTGCGGCTAACGTCATGATCTCCACGGTACCTCGGGAGCACAAATCTACTGAAACCTTGCCGACTGTTTCGTTGTCCCTTGCTTCAACAATATTTACAAAATCATATGGACCAAGGGTAGCGTATTGTTTAACGACCTTCATACCCATAGCTTCAAGCTCTTGGTCAACTTCTCTAATTCTTCCTGGCCTTTCTTTTATCGTTTTTCTCCCCTCAGGTGTGAGTTTGCTTAGCATAATATAAATTCCCATGATTAAACCCCTCCTTCTTCAGCTTTATGACCTTTGTATAATAGTTATATCATTATTTTGGGTGAGTATTCAAGTGTTTTTTCTATTCTAATTCTTTGCACTCTTAAATAAAAGCAAAGGGGATTCTGAGATACATAAGGCTGTCATTTCGGGTTTTGTGGGGTATAATCTATTCCAGACATAAGCTAGAGAAGAATATGCACTGTTTTATAAATAGTATTATTAGCTCTTATAATGCTAAGAGGAGCTTCCTTCTTCTTTTTGCCCTCTTTTTTTTGATTATGCTTCTTACCCCTCGAGTCAGCGCTCAATCTAAAACACCTGTGTCTCCTGAAAAGGATATTGCAGTGAAGAATTATAAATGGGGGTCAAGAGGAGCAGGCGGACCTGGCATAATCAGGGAGATCACACTTGAGAACAGGGGAAAGACTGCATATAAGGATATAGAGATAGAGATTAACTTATACACTGCGAACGACGTCCCGCTTGGTTCTTTAAGGTCTACTATTCATCAAGAGCTTCCAGGCGAAAGTGAGAAGACCTTTTATAACGTTAATTTTGGTTTTATGCACACAGATGCACAAAAAACTGTGGTTAGCATTGTGGGTGGAGAGGCTCTGGACACATTAGGGCATCCTAGGGATTTAATTGTAGTAAAAAATTGGGAGTGGACGGGTGGGCAATACTCCACTGAAGGGATATTAAAGGACATTACACTTGAGAATAAAAGCAACACCACTTACAAGGACATAGAGATACAAGTTTATTTTTTCAGCAGCAGCGGCTCAAAAGTCGGACCGAGTAGGGCGGTAATCCATGATATTATCCCCGCTAATAGTGAAAAGACCTTTCACGGTATTAACGTTGGATTCAGAAGTCCTGATGCCAACAAGACTATAATCAGTGTTTTAAATGCAGAGCGTGCTCCTGTTAAAAAGGCTAAACCGGCTGTGGCTAAGAAGGGTGGTGGGGTTCTAGAAAAGTATAAGAAGAAGGCTAAGACAGTAGATAAAACAACTACAAGCGGGGCAGTCGAACAAGCTAGGATCCCTCGATTAGATGAAAAAGCCGGTACTGCAAAAACACCTCAGACGAAGGTGGCACTAGGGGTTACAAAAGGAGTTCCAACTGAAAAAGATGTTGTCTTACCTCCTCAACAAATTGAAGCACCAGTTCCGGAAGCTTCGGTGGAGGAATTAGAAGAGGAGCCAATACCAAAGGATGATATAGCCGTGAAGGATTTTAGGTGGGGAGGGAGTGTTGCTTTTACATTTGGTATATTTAAAGAAATCACCCTTGAGAATAAAAGCAGTCTTAACTACAGCAATATAGAGCTCATAGTGGAGTTTTACGGCGTAACTGAGAGAAGACCTCTAAGCTCCTATAATGTTACTATATACGACGTGCTACCGGCAAAAAGTGAGAGGGTCTTTCAAAATGTAAAGGTAGGGTATGTTAATGTCATCCCGCAGGACATAGAGGTCAGAATTGTCGGGGCTACGGTTATAAGGTAATGAATCCGGGCGCAGTCTTCCTCTTATTATAAACCCAGTTGAAGCAGTTACTTGTCTAGTTATAAAAATCAAATCATTAAAAAATGAAATAAGTGGAAAAGTGGGTCTCTATCAAGGAGAGCTCTTGCTAGATAACAATGTCTAGTTTCAAGGGCAAGCCCTTCTCCTTCAATATGAAGCTATCTTCCTAATCTTTGATTTAAAATATAAAATCGTATAACATTAATTTTGAAAAATAGGGAAGGAGGCTTGAATACATATGATCTTTGACTCAATCATGGGATGGTTTTCTAACGACCTAGCAGTTGATCTAGGAACTGCAAATACCCTCGTTTATGTGAAGGGGAAGGGCATAGTGGCAAATGAGCCTTCTGTAGTAGCTATACAAGAGGATGGGCGGGGAGCTAAGAGAATACTTGCAGTTGGAAAGGAAGCAAAAGAGATGGTCGGTCGTACCCCTGGATCAATAAGGGCTATAAGACCGCTTAAAGAGGGAGTGATCGCTGACTTCGAAGTGGCTCAGAAGATGCTTGAGTATTTTATCAGAAGAACACACAACAATAGAAAAAGCTTTGTAAGGCCTAGGATTATTGTTTCTGTGCCTATTGGGATTACAGAGGTAGAGAAAAGGGCAGTAAAAGAATCTGCACAAGCCGCGGGGGCAAGAGAGGTATATCTAATAGAAGAAACTATGGCAGCGGCACTAGGGGCTGGGATGCCCGTGACAGAGCCCGCAGGGAACATGGTCGTGGATATAGGTGGAGGGACAACAGGTGTGGCTGTAATATCTCTTGCAGGTATAGTGGTAAGCAAATCCGTTAGGGTTGGTGGAGACAAGCTGGATGAGGCGATACTTCAGTATGTAAAGAGGACCTATAACATGTTAATAGGAGAGAGGACGGCTGAAGAGGTCAAGATAAAGCTTGGGACGGCAATAGTGGGGGGGGAGGTAGGTGTCATGAAGGTAAAGGGAAGAGACCTAAGGGTAGGGGTACCAAAGACTATAGAGATAAGCTCGGAGGAAGTAAGAGAGGCGATGACTGAGCCTATAAACATCATAGTGGAGGCAATAAAACAGACGCTAGAGAGGACACCACCCGAGCTAGCGGCAGACATTGTAGATAATGGAATAATGTTGACCGGGGGAGGCGCACTACTCGGTGGTTTAGACGTCTTGATTAGAGAGGAGACAGGACTTCCTATCTCAGTTGCGGATGACCCCTTGAGTTGTGTGGTTTTGGGTTCTGGTAAGGCTCTTGATGAGTTAGACCTTCTTAAAGAAGTAAGTGTATGGTAGATGAGTTTTCTAAGACGCCACCCGATACTTATAAGCATAGTTCTTTTTTTCTTTGCCACGCAGTTTATCTCATTCAGATTAGAGGGGAAAAGAGAGAGAGATACGTTTTCAGGTTTTATCCTTACTTTAACTTATTACCCTCAGAAACTCATTTTTGTACTTACTGGGGCAATTGTAGGCGTGTGGCATAACTATATAGAGCTTATAGGTATAAGAGAGGAGAATGAGGGACTACGAAACGAAATAAGGAAACTCCGTCAGGAAAAATTCCAGCTCTGGGAAGCTGAGCTACAAAATGAAAGGTTAAAAAAACTTTTAGGTTTAAAAGAAGATACCTTGTACGACGTAGTCTCTGCTAACGTTATTGCAGGAAGTCCGTCAATACTGAGATCCCAGGTTGTGATTATTGATAAGGGGAGCAAAGACGGGATTTCCGAAGGTATGCCTGTTGCCACTTACGAAGGAATAGTAGGCAGAATTTTGCTAACGGGCGGGAAAAGTTCAGAGGTGATTTTAATAACTGATGAGATAAGTGCGGTAGACGCATATATACATAGAACTAGGGCTAGAGGAATCGTAAAAGGCACAGGAGATGGATGCGTAATGGAGTATATTGAGAAAAAGGCTGATGTAAGTGTTGGTGATAAAGTAATCTCATCCGGTAGAGATGGTTTCTTTCCAGAAGAGGTTGTAATTGGAACTGTCGTTGAGACTGAGGCCTCTGGAGGATTTATAAGGGCACGCGTGTCACCGGATATGGATTTAAACTCACTCGAAGAAGTAGTTGTAATTCTTAAATCACCTGAGAAAACAGTATTAAATGAATAGAGTTTATGATATTTTACTCTTTGCCTTTCTCTCTTTCATCTTTATTATAGTTCAATCAACCTTTTTTTCTCCAAAGAACCTTGGAGTTTTTTATCCCGATTTGAATTTAATCTTAGTCGTTTTTCTTGGTCTCTTTTCAGAGGCAAGGGGAAGTGCTATAATTGCTCTCGTAAATGGTTTTATGATGGACGTGTTATCAGGAAATGTAATAGGACTATACAGCCTGTCGAGGCTTAGCTTGTATCTACTACTGAGAGGTTTGTCTACACATATATATGCTCGAAGCAGACTTACTCAGGCAGTTGCGCTATTTCTTAGCACCCTTTTCTCGTGGGGTTTTATATGGATTGGGCTTAAAATAAGAACGGATTTTAGAATCTCCTTTGGTGATATTATGGCGCAGGGTTTAGTTAACACATTAACAGGAATTCCGCTTTTTTGGATAATCCATAAACTCTATGCAAAGGTACAAGGGTAGATTTCTTATAGCGACTATTATAATAGTCAATGCGTTTCTTATCCTCGTTGGAAGGATGTGGTATCTTCAGATCCTGAGAGGGAATGAGTTCGAAAGGTTTTCTCTTGATAACCGTGTTCGCTCTATCAGGATCCCGGCTCCGCGGGGAAGGATTCTTGACCGCCGCGGGAGAGAGATTGTTGTAAATCGTCCTTCTTTTGATCTTTACATACTTCCAGAAGATATAAAAAATCCAGATTCTCTTTCAAGTATTCTCTCTTCAATTCTGGGAATGGATGTTGATAATATCAGGTCTAAGATAAAGACGTCTATCCAAAAAAGTCGATTTAAACCAGTTCTCTTTACCAAGGATATTACACGTGATCAGCTGGCATTTATAGAGGCACGCAAGAGTTCTCTTCCCGGCATTTTAGTAGAGGCAAGCCATATAAGAAAATATAATTATGGAGATCTAGGCGCTGGGTTACTAGGGTATATGGGAAGGATAAGTGAAGTGGAGCTTAAATCATACCCTGGTGTGCGCCCTGACGATGTAGTCGGGAAAAGTGGCATAGAAAAAGGTTGGGAGGATTATCTTCATGGAAAAGATGGATTTATAGAAATGGTTACAGATGCCTATGGACGAGAAGTAAATTTAACGTTATTTCAAGAAGATCTAAGTAGGAAAGACAGTCTTCCTGGGGCAGACGTTATTCTATCAATAGATCTCGATCTCCAATATGCTGCAGAAGAGGCTCTCGGAGATAGAGCCGGTGCCGCAATTGCAGTTAACGTAAAGAGCGGAGAGGTACTCGCACTTGTTAGTCATCCCACGTTTGACCCAAGCGATTTTATCAAAGGCATAGACTCTACTAAATGGAAGAGCCTTATAGAAGACAAATCGTATCCACTTACAAACCGTGCTACGCAAGGGATTTATCCGCCAGGCTCAGTTTTTAAGATTGTGACAGCCGCTGCAGGTCTTAAGGAGGGAGTTATTAATGAAAACACCTATTTTTACTGCCCCGGGAGTTACAGGTTCGGTAAAAAGACCTTTAAGTGTTGGAAGAACGGAGGTCACGGCTCTTTGAACCTGCATCAGGCGCTTGTCGGGTCATGCGATGTGTATTTTTATAACATTGCAGAAAGGCTTGGAATCGATCGACTTAGTGGTTATATAAAGCGCTTTGGGTTCGGAACACCTACTGGTATTGAGCTTAGTGAAAGGGTAGGAATATCTCCTAGTAGAGAATGGAAATCAAAGACGTTCAAAAAGCCTTGGTACGAGGGAGAGACGATAGTAACGGCTATAGGACAAGGATATATAAGCGCGACACCGCTTCAGGTTGCCATGTCAACGGCTGCCGTAGCTAACGGCGGGAAACTCTTCAAGCCTCATATTGTAAGAGAGGTGATTTCCACTAATGGTAAAAGGTTGATTGGGTACCATCCCCAAGAAAACGGGTATTTAGGGATTGAGGAAAGAATAATCAACGTAATAAAAGAGGCGCTTAAAGGGGTTGTAAATGAACCGAGCGGAACGGGACGCCGAGCCAGATTGGATGAGATGGTTGTTGCAGGGAAGACAGGGACTGCCCAAGTTGTTTCTCTCACGGTAGATAGTGATAAAGAGAGTCACAAAGACCATGCTTGGTTTACCTCTTATGCCCCCGCCAACAATCCGGAGGTTGCGGTAACTGTTCTTGTAGAGCACGGAGGGAAAGGAGGGGCAGTTGCCGCACCCATAGTAAAACAGATTCTTGAGGTTTATCTAAAGTTAAAGAAGGAGGGTAGCGTTTGATGTTTGATCGTAGGCTTCTTAGGAACTTCGACTGGCTTTTCTTTTTCATAGTTATAGTGGTATGCGCGGTAGGGCTTATCAATCTATTTAGTGCATCTTACCAAACAGGACTAAGCGTATTTAAAAAACAGCTATTATGGTTTGCCTTAGGTATTGCTGCGGCATTGTTTATATCCTTTTTTGATTTTAAAACACTCGAGCGATATACAAGCCATATGTATGTGGCTTCTATTCTACTTTTAGTGATTGCTTTGATTTTTGGTAAAGAGGTATCAGGTTCAAAGAGCTGGATTTCATTAGGGAAACACATAACTATTCAGCCATCTGAGCTTGCAAAGATTTCAATAGTACTCGCCATTGCAAAATTCTATCAAGGCGACTTTGAAGTGCGCCCTTACGGGATTCTTGATCTAGTTAAGCCGTTATTACTTGTCTCATTACCCTTGATATTAGTGATGCTTCAGCCGGATTTGGGTACGACCCTAATGATTCTTCTCATTTCAGGCAGTTTAGTAATTTTTATGGGCGTAAGAATTAAATCTATTGCACTTCTTGTTATCTTAATCATTGGGCTTTCATATCCAACTTGGCATTATTTTTTAAAGGGATATCAGAGAGAGAGGATTGAAACCTTTTTGGATCCCTCACGCGATCCGCTTGGGTCTGGATATAATGCCCTTCAATCACAGATCGGCGCGGGCTCCGGAAAATTTTTCGGGAAGGGATTTAAGAAGGGTTCTCAAACTCAGCTCAGGTTTATTCCGGAGCAGCACACGGATTTCATTTTCTCTGTACTAGCTGAAGAGTGGGGCTTTATAGGTGGTTTTTTAACACTTCTTCTATATTTTCTGATTATATTGTGGATTGTAGATACGGCAAGCCTTGCAAAAGATAAGTTCTCAATGATTGTATCGTTAGGAATAGCATCTATATTCTTTTGGCATGCACTGATAAATGTAGGGATGGTTACTGGTTTGCTGCCTGTGATGGGGGTGCCCCTTCCACTTCTAAGCTACGGAGGCTCTTCTCTTCTTACGGCTATGCTTGGCGTAGGGATCGTTTTAGGAATCAGGATGAGAAGACTACCTGTGACTAAAGAGGAAATTGCACTTTAATACAAATCTGTTAATAAATAACCCTTTTGCCCTCAAATCCTTTTTTCATGCGACTTAAATAAGCTCACTATCAGTTTCGATTTGGGGTCTGATTATTTTTGGTATAAAGAATCAATATGATTTAGTTCCATTAGTGTTGATAAGTTTCCGCTCTAAGAGCGATTGTTAATATCATCTTAGAATCTCATAGCTTGGAACCCCGCCAATGCTTTTTGCGGTTTTTACTGCTTTTATTATCGCTTGAGTGACAAGCTCTCCTGCGATGATCCCAACGATATTTGCATCCCCCACCGAATCACCGCAAGATACTGCAAACACTAGGTCACCGTCTGCTGTAGTATGGGCGGGAGAAACTACCCTTGTAATACCTGTTTGCCCTATTCTAGCTACCCTTGCTAAATCAGGCTTTGAGAGTTTTACATTCGTTGAAACTACGGCGAGGGTGGTGTTCTCAAATGGCTCAGCCCTTCTTGTAACTCCGCTTTTAAATAAGCTGACTGAGCCTAGAAATTTCTTTCCATCTGGAGAATCTCTCACACCTGCAAGTATCTCTCCACTTTTAGGATCTACTATATCGCCGAAGGCGTTTACAACAACCAGCACCCCGACTATTATCCCGTTTCCAAGTCTGTAGCTCGTGCTTCCTATCCCACCTTTTGTCGCTTGCTTTACACCGAGAAGCTTACCGATAGTAGCTCCAGTTCCTACACCTATACTTCCCTCTTCGGTGGGTGACGAGGAAGCATTGAGACAAGCGCTATATCCCATAGGATTATCAGGTCTTACTTTTCCATTTCCTATACCGAGATCAAACACAACAGCAGTTGGAACTGACGGGACTACATGGCCGTATCCGACATCAAGCCCGATTCTTCG
>JAKEHC010000147.1 GCA_022615255.1 Candidatus Dadabacteria bacterium
ACCGAGGTCTATGACATTTCCCTTGGGAACGACATAGGGCGCATCATTCCCAGTGAGCTGGTTTCTTTAAGGCACAGGGCATTAAGGAAGGAGTTCTTAAAAAGATTAGTTGAGGAAAGGCTCCTTCAATATAATTTAAAAGAGGAGAAGGGTAGAGGTCCCCTCATTGTATGCCTTGATGGGAGCTCTTCAATGGAAGGAGAAAAGGAAATGTGGGCAAAAGCCGTGTGCCTTAGTCTTCTTGAGATTGCAAGAAGACAGAGAAGGAAATTTGTTGTGATTGTGTTTTCTTCAAAGGGCAACCCACTTAAAATTTTTGGATCAGGATTGAAAGAGAACTGGAGAATAAAGGAAAAGGACATTATCGAGCTTGCAGAATATTTCCCAGGAGGCGGTACGGACTTTGAAGACCCGCTTAACAAGGCTTTGGAATATCTTCAAGAGTCGAGGTTTAAAAGAGGAGACGTTATTTTCGTTACGGACGGTGAATGCGATGTAACGGATGAATGGCTTAAAGCCTTTCTTCAGGAAAAGTTTAAGCTCAACTTTCAGGTGTTTTCAGTGCTTATTGATTTAACTGGAAGAGAAACGGTGGTATCGCTAAAGAAGTTCAGCGATAAAATAACCACTATATCAAATCTTACGTCAAAGGACGCAAAGGGTATTTTCCTGAATCTGGATTAATGTAGTGGGTTACTGCTCACCGCTGGCATGACTCGCCTTTACCAGGTAGGGCAGGTTTAAAACCTGCATCATTAGGATAGGTATCGAGCTCGGTGGTGATTGATAATCCGGATGTTTATTGACCGACTAGGTTGTCAAAGAGCGTAAGGAGCTCGAAAACCTGCTTGAGATAATAAAAGCGGATTATATACTTAAACCCAATGAGACCGACCTGGGTTGAGATAGATATTAATTCACTAAAGTCGAATTTTCTCCAAGTAAAAAAAATAGTTGGTGACAAAGTTGGCGTCGTCTCTATAGTGAAAGCGGATGCCTATGGGCATGGTTCCATTGCCGTTTCAAGGGCACTTGTCGAGTCAGGCACTGACATGCTCGGAGTCGCGACTGTTGAAGAGGCTCTTGAAATTAGAGATTCTGGAATAAAATCCCCGATAGTAATTCTTGGCGGTGTTCAACCGGATGAAGTAGAGACGGTGGCTAAGAATAATTTAATCCCTTCTTTGTTTTCCATATCCACTGCCAGAGCCATTGATAAGTATGCTCAAAAGGCTAGGGTGAGGGTTCGGTATCATCTAAAGGTTGATACTGGAATGAACAGATTGGGGGTGGCTCCAAACGATATCTGTGATTTTCTTGAGAATCTAATTAATCTTAGAAATCTGGAATTAGAGGGGGTCTTTACACACTTCGCAAATGCAGAGGGGGACTCGACAGATCTTACAATAAAGCAGATTGAAGATTTTAATATGATGCTTTCTATCATTAATCAGGCTAGGTTTCGCCCTAAATACATGCATTCAGCAAATAGTGCGGCAATTCAGAGGTTTCCAGAATCCCATATGAATCTTGTGAGACCCGGTATAATGCTCTACGGCTCAGGAAATATGGGAGATTCCGAGCTAAAGCCTGTGATGAGATTAAAAACAAAGATAATCCAGACAAAACGGATAGCAGTCGGAACTCCTGTGAGCTATGGAGGGACATTCGTTGCGTCAAGACCAACGATTATAGCTACCCTTCCTATAGGATATGCCGATGGATACATTAGAACACTCTCTAATCGTGCTATGGTCTCGATAAAAGGCTCTACTGCGCCAGTTGTCGGCACTGTGTGCATGGACTTGACTATGATAGATGTGACAGAGGTGCCTGACGCAAGGGTTGGGGATGAAGTAGTCGTTTTTGGGGATGAGAAGGTTTCAGCCGAGGATGTCGCGAGGTGGGCAAACACAATCTCATACGAGGTCTTTTCTATCATTGGAAAAAGGGTTCCAAGGGTTTATATGTAGTGTTTAGCATTTTTTAATCGGCATTACAGTCTTGACAAACCTACATTTCAAAAGCGTAATTAGGGCTAAAATATTTTTGTCGAAATCTGTAACTACAGTTTTCTAGATTTTGTTATCATTTAAAGTTAGAGTTAAGCAAAATGAATGATTCACGCAGAAGTTTTTTTCATAGGTTTTTGCTCTCTATATTTATTCTAACTTTTATCGGTGAAGAGCCTTCCTTGGGAGAAGGGGGTTTCAATCTAGGGCCGCTCTTGGATATTGAGACGAATAAGACTAAGGGAACCCAGGAGGTAGGAGCACTGGGACCATTCATAAGTTCAAAGAAAAGCGATACAAGATTCGAGTATGGCTTTCATCCGCTCTTTTATGTAGTGGAGGATGAAGAAAAGGATTCTACGGAGTTTGATTTTCTTTACCCTTTGGCAACGTATGACAGGAGGGGAAACGATAGGAGGTCTGAGTTTCTTTTCTACATCCTTTTTTATGAGACGGTAGAGACAAGGAGCGGGTTTCAGGAGAATGAATTTCACCTCTTCCCATTTCTTTTCGGCAAGTATGCGGAGGATAGAAATAACAGCTATCTGGCATTTTTCCCGGTCTATGGGAACTTAAAAAATAAATTTTCAAGGGATGAGATAAATTTTGTTCTCTTTCCGCTCTTTCTCAGGACTAAGAAGAACGAGGCTATTAACTATACGTTTCTCTGGCCGTTCTTCGGCTATTATACTGGGGGCGGACAAAAGGGCTTTAGGTTCTGGCCACTTTTCGGGTATAGAAAAAAGGAAGGCTCGTTTGAAGAAAAATTTGCCCTCTGGCCCATTTTCGCCTCAAAGAATAGGATTTTCTACGGTGAGGAGACAAGGTCGCTCTCAATTTTACCTTTCTATTCTATAGTAGAATCTAGTGAGAGGACTCAAACAACATATCTCTGGCCATTTTTTAATCACCTCGTGGATAAGAGAAGGGGAATAGAAAGGTGGGATGTTCCATGGCCTCTCATAAATTTCACAAGAAGTGAGGAGGGGAGGCGGGGGGGAAAAGAGGAAACTAGAATCTTTCCATTCTTTGCAAGTGAGCAAGAGGGTAAAGATGAGGATGGATTTATTTTATGGCCGCTTTATAGATACAGCGCGGCTACGTTTGAAGATTATAGAAGAAGAAAAAACACGATACTCTTTTTTCTTTACTCAGACATAAAGGAAGAGCCTGTTATTGAGGGAGGTAGAAGCGGGAGAAGAATAGATTCTTGGCCGTTATTTAGCTATAAAAGGGACAGAGAGGGTAATTTGAGCTTTAATTTCCTTTCTATACTTGAGCCTTTTCTAGCATATAATGAGGGTATAGAAAGAAACTACTCTTCTTTCTGGAGGTTCTTCCAGTGGAAGGGATATAGTGATGGAAGGCGTACTTCGTCTTTTCTGTGGAATATGTTTAAAACTGAAAGCGGGAAGGAGGGGATAAAAATAGACTTTCAGCCTATAATACCTATTTTTTCTTATAAGGACTGGGAGGATGAATCAAAGTTCTATTTTCTGGGCGGGCTGTTCGGGTATAGGTCCGACCAAAATAAGAAAACGATAAAGCTATTTTACATTCCGATTAATGTATCTTCTCAAGTTAATTCAACTGAGAAGGAGGTTAGAATAGATGAATAGCGTAACGGTGTTTTTTCAAACCACTGGAGAGATTATTAAGCTTCTCATGGAGAGCATTTTTTGGTGTAAGGAGGCTCTCGGCAATCGAGAGAAGATATTTAAACAGGTGGTAGAAATAGGAAATCGCACACTCCCAGTGGCTGCACTTATCTCCCTCTTTATTGGGGGTGTGCTTGCGCTTCAATCAGGTCCTACGCTTGCTCAGTTCGGAATCGAGGAAAATATTGGCGGGATCGTCGGGTTATCATTCGTAAAGGAACTCGGTCCAGTCATGGCTTCTGTGCTCGTCGCGGGCAGGGTGGGCTCCGCCATGGCTGCCGAGCTAGGTTCTATGAGCGTTTATCAGGAGATAGATGCGCTCAAAACTATGGATATAAATCCTATAAGGTTTCTTGTGATGCCTAGATTTATTGCATGCATTATTTCGCTTCCACTCCTAGTAATATACATGGACGTAATAGGGTGGTTTGGCGGCGCCTTAGTTTCATCGGTAAATCCTGATATTCATGTCCCATTCAGCGTATATTATAGAAACCTGTCAGAGCTCGTAGATTTCTCGGATGTTTTAAACGGCTTAGTCAAGGCTACGATTTTTGGTATAATAATTTCAATAGTTTCTTGTTACGTTGGGCTTAAGACTAGGGGAGGTCCGAGGGAAATAGGGACTTCGGTGACAAAGGCAGTGGTTCTATCGTTCATATTGATTTTGGTTTTTGATTATTTTATAACCAGACTTTTAATATTGCTCAATCTAGATTAGCCTTTAACTAGATGGGAAAAGGGATTATGAGTGCGAGAACTGATATAGTAGATGAGGAAGGATCGGATACCAAGTCGAGCTTCAAGCGAAATACGCCTGTAGCTATAAAGATAACCAAATTAGATAAATCCTTTAGGGGAAATCAAGTCTTAAGGAACTTGAATATGGATGTTAAGCCCGGTGAAACGCTTGTCGTCATAGGAAAAACCGGCTCAGGTAAAAGCGTGCTCCTTCGTCACATAATCGGGCTTGAAAAACCGGACTCAGGAGAGATTCTAATTAACGGGATGGATGTAGAGGATCCAGAGGTAAGAAAGAAACACAGGTTTGCTATGGTGTTTCAGTCTTCGGCGCTCTTTAATTCAATAACTGTTGCGGAAAACATTAGCCTCTACTTAAGAGAGCACAGGGTGTTTCAAGATGAAAATGGCATTAGGCAGATCGTTTCTAATACACTTAGCATTGTCGGTCTCGAAGGGAAGGAAGATATTATGCCCTCAGAGCTTAGCGGAGGCATGAAAAAAAGGGTTGCAATCGCCCGTGCCCTCGCTATGAACCCGGACCTTATTCTCATTGATGAGCCGACATCTGAGCTCGACCCTATGATGGCTCGAACAATAGGCGATGCTATACTGAATCTTAGAAAGCATGTTGAGGTTACGCAAATTGTCGTGACACACGATATTGATCTAGCCCACTATATCGCAGATAGAATCGCAGTGCTTGATGAAGGGCGAATCATAGAGGTAGGGACTCCTAAAGAGATTGACAGAAGTACAAATCCAATTGTAAGGAATTTTATAACCACACAGTTTGAAAGAGAAGAAGGAGGCACAAGGCTATGAAAACAGAGGTTAAAGTAGGTATTTTTTTCTTTTTGGGTTTATTTATACTTCTCATTATATTCGAATTTATTACAGAGATTCCTATTTTCACAAGAGAGTATTCTTTTAAAACCTATTTCAAATCCGTCGGCGAGCTTAAAGAGGGAAACCCTGTGAAGCTGTCAGGTGTTGAGGTAGGGAAAATTTCAAAGATAAACATTGCGGATGGAAAGATAGAGGTAGATTTCAAGGTAAAAAAGGGGACTCCTGTAAAAAGCGATTCAGTTGCAGTCATAAAGCTTACAAGTCTCCTTGGAACAAGCTATATTAATCTCACGTTTGGCTCTCCTGAGAGCCCGCTTGCGCAGCCTGGGAGCGTGCTTCAAAGCGAGGAGCCGGCGGATGTAAGCGAGATCCTTGCAAAGGTGGAGTCAACTGTAAGCTCAATCGAGTCTGTGTTTTCGGAGAATAGTGAAAAGATAGGCAGTATATTGAATGGTCTGGATTCGGTGCTTGCCGGGGCGGCACGCGGTGAGGGAACGCTTGGAAAGCTGATAAAAGACGATTCTCTCTACAATGAGGCAAGGGATACACTTGCTAACCTTAATGAAATATCCAAGGATATAAATCAGGGGAAGGGCACATTGGGGAAACTCGTAAAGGATGAGTCGCTTTATAATGAGACAAAATCTACTATGGCAAACCTTGGGGAGCTTACAAAGAGGCTTAACAACGCCGAGGGAACATTCGGGAAACTGCTAAAGGATGATACGCTTTATAACGAGGCGACGGAGGCGGCGACGAGCTTAAATTCAATACTAAAAAAGATAGACAAAGGGGAAGGGACTATTGGCAAGCTCGTAAGCGACGACTCACTTTATTATGATGCGAAAAACGCCGTGAAAAAGGTTGAGAGAGCGGTTGATACACAGGAGGACCTGGCACCTTTAACAACAATCGGTACAGCATTCGGAATCCTTACAGTGTTTTAGTATAGCGATTATTGCATAATTTTAAGAACTTGATTTCTACTGGCTGTCGCACCAAGCCTGCCCTGAGCGAAGGCGAAGGGATGCTGCTCCTAAAAGAATTTTAATTTGATTGTAGGGTCAGTTTCTAGCCGCGATAGCATTATGGGGAATGAGTCGGTAGCAGTTCTTATATGAAGCTCGATATTGTCCCACTCTCTACAATAGACTTCAAAGATAATACCTTTTTGATAAGACCGGGCGTTGGTATGCCCTTGCTCTTAAACTCAGTAAAAGATGTAGGCATTATAAACCAGCCGATCTTAAGGAAGAAAAATGATTTGTATCAAATAATCTCAGGGCATAAAAGGCTTGAAGCGTGCAGAGAGTTAGGTATAGCAGAAATTTTGTCCAAGATTTACAAATCAAATGAAATCACCGATGTGGAGTGTTTGAAGATTGTTTTTTATGAAAATCATGGAAGTTTTGGCGACATAGAAAGGGGAGAGCTTCTTTTGAAATTTAAAATACTCTGCAACCTAAAAGAAAACGAGCTTAATCAAAGAGTGCTTCCGTTTTTAGGAATTCCTCCATCACGAAGGAATTTCGAAAAGTATATGCGGCTTGGAGAGCTGGAAAGGGAGATTAAAGATGCCTTCTACTCTCAAAAAATCACAGTTGAACAGGCTGTCATCTTAAGTGAGTCGTCAAGCTCTTCAAGAATTGAGATACTAAACAGGGTGCTTCTAAAGCTTAAAATGAATACTAATGAGACCAGAGGGGTTGTAAAGGAGATTAACGAAATTGCGGTCAGGGATAAAAAGGGAGTTAAAGAGGTAATTGATGATATTCTACTCAGAATCGATAAGGGAGATTTAAAGGCTGATTCGTTCAGGCGTGAGCTTAAATTAATGAGATACCCGGTGCTTACGACTGCTGAGGAGGAGTTCAATCTTTGCTTGAAGGCTCTAAACTTGCCAAAAGATGTAGCGACACATCATCCTCTATTTTTTGAAGGCAATCATATTGAAATCAGGATGAGGATAACAAGTGCCAAAAGATTATCCGAAATCCTTTCTTACCTTTCGTCTGTTCTTCATAACGGGTTGATGAATAGGCTTTTAGCATAGTAATAGAGGGTGGCAAAAGAGATCGCCAGGGTAAAAGTTAAGAGAGATCAGATGGGCTATTTTGCACGAACAGATGAATTACACCATGATTTAATATGGGGTAAATACATGCGCGAATGAAAAATCAGCCCTATTTGGCGACCTGAAGCTCGCCGCTACATCTAAATATCCCATTCGATAGGAGCGACTAAAATAAGAGCGGTAATTCAAAGAGTGAAAGAGGCGAAAGTTAAGATAGATGGAGAAATAGTTGGAAGAATCGGAGAAGGTTTACTTATCTTACTCGGGGTTAGAAAAGATGATACTGAAGACGATGTAAGCTATTTAGCTGATAAAGTAATAGGGTTAAGGATCTTTGAAGATGACATGGGAAAAATGAACTTTTCAATTTCTGATGTAAAAGGAGAAATCTTAGCCGTGCCTCAATTTACTCTTTATGGCGACTGCAGGAAAGGAAGACGACCATCCTTTGATGAAGCCGCTACTCAACATTTGGCGGAAAGGCTATACCACCTTTTTCTTGAAGAAATAAGAAAAACTGGAATTAAAGTTGAGACAGGGAAATTCGGCGCTTTTATGAATGTGTGCCTTATTAATTCAGGACCTGTAACGATTCTATTAGATAGTAGAAAATTGTTTTAGTAGGGGGACCGGCCGGTCGCTCCTACAGTGGTAAATTCCAGGTTGATTTTCAGGGCTTGATTGCTATATTTAACAGAATGGAGAAGGTTGTTTGTCAAAATCCGAAGGCGCATAGGGATTTCTTTTTAGAAGAGAGGTATGAAGCCGGGCTTGAGCTTAAAGGCTCTGAGGTGAAATCCCTTCGTGATGGTCAGGCGAGTCTGAAAGAGGGGTTTGCGATGGTTCAGGGAGCAGAGGTATTTCTCATAAACAGCTACATAGCTCCATATGAAGGCGCAAACAGGTTTAATCACGATCCAAGAAGGGAAAGAAAACTCCTTCTTCATAAGCGCGAGATTAATCGCCTTATTGGAAAGACGAAGATTAAAGGTTATACTTTGATACCTGTAAGAATCTATTTTAAAAACGGGCGCGCTAAGGTTGAGCTTGCGCTCGCAAAGGGGAAAAAGGCTTATGACAGGCGTGAGGACATAAAACGCCGTGATGCACAGAGGGAAGTGGATAAGGCTATAAAGAATAGATATTAATTGAGTGATTGCTTGTAGTTACGTTATTTAACTCGTAAAGGGTTCTTTGACAAGTGGGGGCGACGTGGCTTCGACGGAGAATGGGATAACCCATGCTGCATGCCGAGTTTCTGCTAACTCGTAAAACTGGCAGAGCACCTAACAAGTGCCGAACCAATCAATGCACTCGCTGCCTAATTAGAGCAGCGGCGTCTCCAAAAATCTCGCCCGTTGGGTTTTTGTGAGGCGTGAGCCAGACGGGCTTGTCTCCGGGTGGTGCTTGTGACACAGGGAGGCGAGATATTCACACAAGCTGGCGATGAAAACCCTGCCTATCGGTGTTATCACCGCGACAAAAAATAAATAGGATAAGCATGTAGACGCGGGGTGAGGCTCTTCTTCGGACCTGGGTTCGATTCCCAGCGCCTCCACCAGACATAATTCCTCTTTCCCTTATTGATTTTATGCATTTCGTTATAAAACTTATAAAGCTAGGCTTACGGCCCATATTATGGATTAGTTAAACGTCGTAAGTCAGGGGAGAAATAATGAAGCTCATATTAAATGAAAAGCACCTAAGCTCATTCAAACGATGGGCAAGTCGTGCCTATCCGCGAGAGGTTTACAGTATCATGCTCGGCAAAAGGCTTAAAAATAACACATTTAAAATCTCAAGGATCGTTGTCCCGCCGATTGTAGAAGCCACTTATGATTACGTGATTCCTGATTACAACGAGATAGAGAAAATCGTCTCTTCAAGCGGACTTGACTATATAGGGTCAATTCACTCGCATCCTCAAGCCTCGCCTACTGTTTCCTCACACGACTACCAGTACTGGGACAAAAACGAGGGTGAGGTTCTTGGAATCCTGAGTATCCGAAAGCGAAATTCTTATAAGGTGACGGAGCTTAAATTCTGGAAGAAAAACTCATCCCTCCCTGTTAGGTTTAAGACATTCAAACCAAATGGAGAATGATGGTTATAAGTAGGGACGACCCTTGGGGTCGCCTCTAGATTAATGAAGATTATCAAATTTCAAGCCTCAACAATGATAAACGAGGTTTTATTAGCTACCAGAAACGAGGGAAAAATCAGGGAGTTTACTGCTCTCCTAGGTTCGGTGTTTCAAAGGATTATCTCACTGGAAGGGCTTGATTCGATCCCAGATATAGTAGAAGATGGAAATACGTTCAGAGAAAACGCGCTCAAAAAGGCTCGTTTTATCTCTGAGTTTACTAAAAGGGTTACGCTAGCAGATGATTCAGGGTTAGAGGTTAATGCCCTTGACGGACGTCCGGGAGTCCTTTCAGCCAGATACGCTGGGGAGAAAGTCCTTGATAAAGAGAACATAGAGAAACTCCTTAAGGAACTCAGAGGAGTAGTTGACAGGAAGGCGAGGTTTGTCTGTGTGCTTGCACTGGTTTTTCTCAATGGAAGCGAAATCGTTGTGGAAGGAAGATGCGATGGAATTATTGTAGACGATCCAAGGGGTGAGAACGGGTTTGGCTATGATCCGGTTTTCTTTGTGCCAGAGATGGATAAAACTATGGCTGAGCTGAAGCCTGAAGAAAAAAACCTGATAAGCCATAGAGCACTTGCGGTAAAAAAGCTCATCATGTGTTTGAATGAGTTAAGAATAAACAATAAGTAAGGGCGACCGGGTCCACTGATTAAATCAGGGGATAGTCCCTGCTTAAGGAGGGAATAAAATGTTTTACTTTGTTTCCTTTAACCCGAGGGAGGGGGCTGGAAGAGATGATATAGTCGAAGCCTATAGAAGGTATGCTAGGCACTTTGAAAAAAGGGTTCCACAATTTAAGCTAATCGGATTATATTCACGTAATGTGCTCCTAGGTTCTAGACCGCATTATTCAGCTATCTGGGAATTTTCTCGCTACTCTGACTTGGATGAATGGAATAAGGTGTTTTCAGGGGATAAGGAAGGAAAGAAGCTTGCAAAGATGCTCGGAGAACTTGCAACCGACTGGGAGGCAAGGGTTATGTCAAAGTTGATTTAGATGAAGTTTATGAATAAGATATATAGGCATACCTGATGAGATATAATTAGATATTTAGGGAGGGTAAGATGGGTAAAACGATCGTAGCGGTAATATTGCTTAGTCTATTATATATTACGGGAGAAGCTGAAGAAACGTATAACAGGAACTTGATGATGGCTCGTCCCGAATGGTATATCAAGATTCCGGATTGGGATGTTTATGCAGGATGGAGTTGCCCAGCCATAATCCATCATGTTACCATTGAAAACACAAGCGATATAACCTATAAAGATATCAAAATAAGGGTAAGGTATTATTCTACGAGTTCGGAAAACTACGGGACTCAAATAGCTCAGGAAACCGGAGTACTGCCTGTAACTGTGCCACCCCATAGCAAGGAAACATATTTGAAGAATGGAGCGACCTTGGGAGCTGGTTGCATGGCTATGTATGCTGGAGGCTTAGAGGTTTTGGGGGCTACTCCTTTGTTGAACGGGAAATGATAATTAAATAGGGGCAACCAGCCAGTCCCCCTTACTTTAAAACATTTTCTCAAGTAAAGCGCCTCTCGATTTAATCCCAGTATCACTTCCCCTTACCGATTCCGATACCCTTTAGAAGGTCCTCGCTGGTTCTCTTATGTGCTATGGTTTTTCCATCCGTTTCCATACAGATAGTAGAATTGCACCTAAAACAGATCCCGAGGGGCTCTTCCGCTTCCAATTCGACTCCCTCTTCAATTATAAATAACCCCCAGCTCGGCTCACTACATTCAGGGCATTGGTCTATCATACTAAATTTGATTAGATTGGGCACTAAGCCCTGAAATCTCAATATTTCAATCCCTTCTAGAATTTTGTCTGCCGTAATCATTGTGTCCACTTTTAGAACCAGTGGGTTTGTGAATGTTTTAGCCATTTTCATCTCCGTTGAATTTTTCTTCATTATACAAGAATTTGTCCAAAGACAAAAATAGGCTTGAACATATGCACCTTTTTGTTATACAATCAATGTAGCAGGGGTAGGGATTAGAACATGATAATGATGTTATCCAGGGTAGAGCTTAGAAATAGGTATGATTTTAGAAATCCTTTTTCTACATCTAAATACTATGTGCTGACTTATCACTTTCGCGGCACAAATTCATACTCCACTAATATCCTTCAAACATATGGCAGTCTTGTGATCCCAAAGCTCGGGGATTGCAAGGTCATAAAAACCCATTCGGGTTTTTTAATTGAAAAGCATATACCTCGTTATCAGGCTCCCTTTATCAACGATTGGAATGTCTTAATGCGCCAGCTTGAAATTGATTTGAATAATATCGTGAGTCAACAATAAACGTGATACAGTAGGGGCGACCGGGTCCCTCGATTAAATCGGGGATCACCCCTACATTTTTGTTCTTTTTAAGTGATAACATCTTATCAATTAAGGGACGAAGTTTACACTGAGAGACTTCGTTCACTACACTTGCTAAATCCCTACGTGTAGTATATCAAGCAATCAATGCATTCCATTATATAGGTATATAATTATTGCTACAGTTATGCTATGAAAAAGAATCGTTGGAATAATACTCTGGGATCGTTCTCGAACCATTCCTAGAGACAGGCTGAAGGCAAAAGCAACGATTGGAAGGGTCATCGTAGAAAACTTAGACCAAAGCTCTTGCAATGGCGAGAAAAAGGGTACAAAAGTAAACATTGAGCTTGCTGCATAAAGAAGGCTTGATGCTAGAACCGGCCATGATAAAAACCAGCGCCCGGCGACATGCTGAATAGGCGAGTTCTGTGCGAGGATACCGTGGACAAGGCTTCGAAATAGAAGTTCGGCGGAGATCGGATATAACAGTAATGCAAAGAAAACTTGAGCTGAGATAAATGAACCAGAGACGGAATTAGGTGAAACCCAGGCTGCCCCCGAGATCCCTCCAAGGATTACGACAGGTAGCAAAATCCACCAGTCATAGCCAGCGGGTAATCGAAATCCAAAAGTCCAGTATCGTTTTCGAGCAAAAACAATTAAAAGTATACATGTCAAAATAGTCGTGATTATACTGAATCCAAAAATCGGGTGTATAATCGTATCCAATATCTTTGCAAAAAATAGGCTCTTCGGTTTCCACAACATTGTTGTTGCCCATCCAGTGGCAAGAACACCTGAACTGACTATCAATGCTGCAAACAGCTGCAAAAAATAATGAATCGGACTAGTTTTGTGAAATGCCTTTCTACAAGCATTGGCAATCTCCAGTGGAGTTAGTTTCGTACCAGTTATTCTAGGGGAACCGCCAATGTCAGCTGATCCACCCCAACGGTTGTCAGGTCGGCGTCCATTAACAGCCGGATCAAAAAAATTCAGCCTTTCGTAAACCTTGGTTAGATCTCCCGGTAAGAAGAGATCAATCTGCCTTAGCGAGTATGTATTAGGTTCTCTCTGTAAAACGACCAGACCAAGGCGATTCCCGTAAAGCTTGGCCAGATATTGCTCCAGCTCGTATATCCCAATATCTGCTCGGCATACAATCCCAATACGATTATCGGTAATCTTCACGCTTGCAAGTTCTTCCACCCCTTTAAAAGTCTCAAAATCGCCCGGTTGGTAGATCATCAGGTCGATTTTACGTAAGGTATCTGCCGTGTATTCGAGAAAGTCAATTTCTTCCCAGCGTCCTTCTTTTTTGATGGTAAATTCATTGAATCTAAGATCATCAATATCTTTCATGGTTTTTAGATATAGGTCCGTTGGGAAACCGCATAAATCTTTGAATTCAAGACCAAGTGAATCGATAGCTCCCTCGAGCCGAAGTACGGGAATGATCGTTTTCCGAATCACTTCGTTCTCGTTAATGCGTATATGGTTAAGCAAAACCCATATTGCCAGAATGGTATCGAGATCTGGGCTATTGGCATAGATTGTCCACTGTCGGGTTCTAAGGTCAAGACCCTTGAGGAGCATTACTATTGCTTGTTCGCAAGTGGAAAGAGTAAAAGCACGAATACATCCTTCATGGTGATCCAGGTTGTAGATCTGTCGTTCATGATCTAGGAATGGTTCCCCTTGTGCTGCTCCGTCCAGAAATATCGTACCCGATGGGTACTTTCGTGCGGTGGATGTAGGTACTGCTAACCCCCGCTCTATTCGTACGGTCACATTTGGAGCTTCCAGACAATTGACAGCTCTTCTATTTTCGTCGTTTTTTATAACATAGCGGTTCGGAAGGTTAATATAGCTTTGTTCCTTGTTTTGAGTTTCTTGATCTCTTTGATAAGGAACCATTACTACAACATTATCGCTGTTCTCTTCCATTACCTTACTTGCCTTTCCTTTGGGGATGTATTACTTGTTTAATCAACCTGTGCTAAATTTGAGCCCATTCCTTTATTCCAAACCAAGAGACTTTAGAAGAGTAAAAAACCTTAACAAGGGATTGCATAGATAGGGGTTAGAAAATAAACTATCCCAGTCTAACCCACGGCAACCCCAGCCATACCAATATTACTTATAGTCCTTAGGTTAGAGCTTGTACCATGATTACGTATAGTGATTTACCCCATTTATCCATAAGACCTCACTAACCAATCTCTATTATCTTTAAAGCATAAACTCTTGTCAAGAAAAATCGTCTCTAA
>JAKEHC010000148.1 GCA_022615255.1 Candidatus Dadabacteria bacterium
ATCTCATAAGGAAGGGAAATGGTAAAACTGGGGGGTTATTTTTATGAGACAGGCTCTAAATAGCCTAAAAAATGCATTACAATATTAACCCAGTTTATGCATAAACCTTTCTTATCACCATCCTATCGCAAAGAACAAGCTCTTTTCAAGCCTTTCTTTAACCTTTAGAAGCCTTAAGAATTATCTTACAAGTTGTATATTATAGAGTTTGGTTAGATTTTTCTCCGCAGACTCGACACGAATATCTTTATAAGTTATGAGTTCTTATGAAGAATAGGGACATTGAGATTCCACTTTTTAGGTGACCTCTCTTTATTGTTGATTTTTCCAGTTTTATTACTTTGAGTGCCGATAAATTCAAAGAACGGGCAGATATATTCCAATCATTGCTATACTCTTAATAACGCATCATTTGGGATTATTAAATCTCTATGACTTCTTCGTTGCAAGCCATGCGCGAAGAACCTCGGCAACTGTCCATGCTTGAGCAATACAACCTCGGGGTGTCATCGGGGCATCCCCATCAAATATCTCACTCAGGCTTCCAACCCCGTGTGAAAGTAGCTGGTGTGACATAGGCTCCAAAAATTCTCGAGCCTTTTCAGGATTGTTGTAGACCCTAAGGTGTGCTAAGACAAAAGGGCCAAGCAGCCATCCCCAAACCGTGCCTTGGTGATATGCGCTGTCGCGTTGCCTCTGGTCTCCTCCATAATGACCCCGGTATTGTAGGTCACGAGGGGGTAGGCTTCTAAGTCCGTGGGAAGTAAGGAGATGCTGTGCGCATACATCCACTACGCCCTTCTGCTGAGCCGGTGTAAGCGGGCTTTCTAGTAAAGACACAGCAAATAACTGGTTCGGCCTCAGCGAGCTTTCATTCCCCTCTGGCCCGTCTAGAACATCATAGCAGTATCCTGTATTATCATTCCAAAAACGGCTGAATCCCCTAAAGGCAAGTTTAGCCGCCGTCTCGTAGTCCTTATATGGCTTTTTTAACTGCCGGGCGAACTTTGTCATAGTACGCAAGGCGTTGTACCAAAGAGCATTTACCTCAACCGGCTTGCCGATACGAGGAGTTACGACCCATTCCCCTATCTTGGCATCCATCCAAGTTAATTGCACGCCCTTTTCACCGGCATAAAGTAATCCATCGTTCGGATCTACGTGGATATTATAGCGTGTTCCTCTAATATGCCAGTTTATAATCTCAGTAAGTACAGGATAGAGCTCTTTTAGTAGATCGTCATCCCCAGTTGCATCATAATATGCTCGAACCGCTTCAAAGTACCAGAGGGTTGCATCCACTGTGTTATATTCGGGTGTTTCACCAGCATCAGGGAAACGGTTGGGTAACATGCCTCTGTCAACATACCGTGCGAACGTGCGTAGAATAGAGCTTGCTACCCCAAGCTGTCCTGTAGAAATCGTCAAACCCGGAAGGCTGATCATTGTATCGCGTCCCCAGTCACCAAACCAGTGGTAGCCTGCAATTATTGTCTTACCCTCAGGTTCCTTCTGCAAAGGACGGCTTACAATAAACTGGTCAGATGCGAGTACCAGTTGATTAATCCATTCAGGAGCCTCTCCCGAAGAGTCGGGTTGGTTGTCATGCCAAAGTTTCATTATTTTTTTCTCATGATTGTGGCGTGATTCAAGCGCGGCCTTGCCATCTAAGCTGGGATTCGTTTCAGTGCTGGCTACAAATGTGTGCGATTCGCCAGGATTAAGAGTGATACGAAATGTAGCCGCACTTAGATGGTCCTCATGGTAATCGAGCCCTCTATACCGTTCAAGAGCCAGGTTATACCCGAAACACCAATCGTGTGTAGGTTTTGTTTCGGCTTTATCAGACAAAAGGTAGAACGGTTGAGCCCCAGTATATGCAGTCACTGAGATTCCATGTTCAACTTGATCAATTTTCATCTGCCAATTTCTGCCGTGTGTAGCGCCATGATAATCGCGATAGTTCACAATCGCCTTGATTTCCAGCGTAAGCGGCCCTGTCCCACGATGTAAGTTGTATTGAACATAGGTAGTGTTAGCTCCCTCTTGCATCCAAATTCGTTTATCGAGGAGCGCATCTCCGCAGGCAAACCTAAAGACAGGAATAGCTCCCTCGAGGCGGAAGCTTTCTATTTGCCGATAACCATGAGGATCCACTGTTCCATCAGCCCAGCAGTTTGTGTAGAGAGGATAATCTCTACCGTAATAAAAAGCAGTCTCATCCAGTTTTGTAAGGAGGAGTGTCCGTCCGAGAGGCGGTTTTAAAGCCGCAACGAGTAAGCCATGATAGCGGCGTGTAAGAAGACCCGCAACTGTGCTTGAGGCATAACCCCCGATCCCGTTTGTAACGAGCCATTCTCTTCCCTCCGCTATATTTAGATCGCCGCAGATTTCACGACCGAACTCAATGGTCATCCTTAATTCCTAATTCTCAATTTCAACCAGTTTTCTTATATTTAGTAGCGAGTTCTTTCTCACGATATTTCGTTTTCAATTCCTTTTCTTCAAACAGTTGTGGAGCCTTATTTTGCATGCTGTACTCGCCATATTGCTGGATTAGCTTTGCCACCAAGCCAGTCCATCCTGTTTGATGACTTGCACCTATGCCCGCTCCGTTATCGCCATGAAAATATTCATAAAAAAGAATTAGGTCTCTCCAATGTGGATCAGTCTGAAACTTCTCTGTTCCCCCATAAACAGGACGACGGTTTGAAGGATCCTTAAGGAAAATCTTCATAAGTCTATTAGACAACTCAGCCGCCACTTCCCATAGGGTCATCTCCTTTCCGGAGCCTGTCGGACACTCAACCTTGAAATCGTCCCCTAGGTAAAAATGAAACTTTTGCAACGACTCAATTAAGATAAAATTTACAGGAAACCAAACAGGACCACGCCAATTAGAGTTTCCGCCAAATAAACCGCTAGAGGATTCAGCGGGTTCATAATTTACTCTATATTCATGACCACCTATGTCGAAAATGTATGGATGCGACCCATGAAACCGGGAAACGGCGCGAATGCCACACGATCCCAAAAATTCGTTCTCATCAAGCATCTTGTGAAGGATTCGTCTAAGCTTATCCCTATTGACGATAGAAAGAAGCCTTCTTTCGCCTATGCCCGGTGTCCTCATACAGGCGACATTTTGTTTAAGATCATCGCGATTATCAATAAACCATTCAAGCCTTCCCTTAAAACCGTTAAGCTTCTCCAGGGTTTTTGGTTCAAGAGTCTCAACTGCAAAAAGCGGAATAAGCCCAACCATTGAACGCACCTTCAAAGGTAAATGTCGCCCCTCCGGGAGATGAAGAACATCATAGTAAAAACCATCTTCCTCATCCCATAATCCTGCATCCTCCCCTCCAATTAGGTTCATAGCGTTGGCAATATAAATGTAATGCTCGAAAAATTTGCTGGCTATATCCTCATAACTCGGATTCTCCTTTGCAAGCTCAAGGGCTATAGCTAGCATATTGAGGCAATACATTCCCATCCAGCTTGTGCCATCTGCCTGCTCTATATGCCCGCCCGTAGGAAGCTG
>JAKEHC010000149.1 GCA_022615255.1 Candidatus Dadabacteria bacterium
ATTCTTTAAAAATAAATTAACCCCTTTTCAATTTTATTTGATATATTTAAGTATAATCTCTGAGATTTAAAAGCATATAAGAGCTTTTATAAAGTACTTATTTTAACTCTGGTAGAGGCATCAAAATATATAGGATTAGTATTATTGATATTTAATTACGACCTGAGCAACATGATTGAGATGAGTCTCGGATTTATCAAGATAGGAGCAGGGAATGATTGAGCGGTTAACGTCCCATGAAATTTTTGTGATGTTCCTTGCCTTGGGTGTACTCTTGGGTGCCGCAAGGTTGTTGGGTGAAGTAGCTCAGCGGTTTCACCAACCCGCCGTACTCGGTGAAATCTGCGCCGGCGTCATTCTAGGTCCGACTGTGCTTGGAACCATCGCGCCCAATCTGACGGGCTTTCTCTTTCCGGAGCAGGGTGGAATTAAGCTGGTGCTGGAAGGATTGATAACCCTTGCTGTGGTTCTATTTCTGCTTGTAGCTGGAATGGAGGTGGATCTTTCAACGATCTGGAGACAGGGGAGGCGAGCATTCTCACTAAGCATTTCCGGTATAGCGATCCCTTTTGCAATAGGGTTTGTAGCTGCGTGGTTTGTCCCGCGACTATTGGGACGTGAACCAGGCGCTGACCCCTTGATTTTCGCACTTTTTTTCGCTACTGCCCTTTCAATTTCTGCATTGCCGGTGGTTGCTAAAACACTTATGGATCTCTATCTCTATCGTAGCGATTTGGGCATGATTATCATGGCTGCAGCAATCTTTGACGATCTGACCGGTTGGATTGTTTTCGCTATCATTCTAGGGATGATGGGGACCTCTTCAGAACATGGCTTTGGAATTGGTCATGCAATTTTGCTGACACTGGTCTTTGCGGTTTTGGTGTTAACTCTAGTGCGCTGGCTGATACATTGGGTGTTACCGTGGATCCAGGCACATGCGACATGGCCTGGCGGTGTACTTGGCTTCGCGCTTTCATTGGCTTTATTAAGCGCGGCTTTTACTGAGTTTATCGGTATCCATGCAATCTTTGGGTCTTTTTTAGTCGGTGTGGCTATTGGCGATTCCTCTCACCTCCGGGAAAAAACAAGGTCTACTATCAACGAATTCATATCCTTTATCTTCGCCCCGCTTTTTTTCGCAAGCATCGGACTCAAGGTGAATTTCACAGCTCATTTTGACTGGCTTCTAGTAATTTTCGTACTGGGTATAGCCTGTGTAGGAAAGGTAATAGGCTGTGGTCTTGGTGCAAGATGGGGTGGAATGGCTTGGAGGGAGGCTTGGGCAGTAGGTTTTGGCATGAACGCCAGGGGCTCGATGGAAATCATACTCGGGCTATTAGCCCTTCAATACGGCGTGATAGGCGAGCGCATGTTTGTCGCTCTTGTGGTTATGGCCCTCGTCACATCCATAATAAGCGGTCCCATGATGCAGCGCATTCTGAATCTAAGGAAGCCCCGCCGACTCACCGATTATCTGACAGGAAAGGCTTTTCTCAACCCACTGATAGCTAATGACCGTAGAGGGGCAATAAAGGAATTGGCAAATGCCTTAGGCGCTTCCTCAAACTTGAACGCCGAAGCAGTAGAAAGGCAGGCTTGGGCGGAAGAAGAAATAATGCCCACAGGTCTCAGCAACGGGATTGCAGTTCCTCACGCCCGCATTGACCGGCTTAATGCGCCTGTGGTCGGCGTGGGGCTATCAAGAACAGGAGTAGATTTTGACGCCGCAGACGGGGAACCTGCGCATATCATCTTTCTAATCCTCACTCCAAGAGACGATGATGGCGCGCAGCAACTGGGAATCCTTGCCGATATTGCAAAGACCTTCGAAAACAAGGAGACTAGAGAGAAGGTATTACAAGTGGCAAACTACATTGAGTTTCTTGCTCTATTAAAGATTGAAATGAAAGATTCTCTGAATATTGAGCCCGGAGAACAAATTGGCATATCAAAGAGTAATTGATGACAGGTTTACTTAGTCCTAATATCAGGAGATTGCCTGAAATAGGGTTGACGACATGAGCCAGAGATTATTGATAATTTCAAATAGGCTTCCAATCACCGCCCAGGAAAAGGACGGGAAGCTCAAATTCCAACAGAGCGTCGGAGGTCTAGTAACAGGATTAAGCTCTTATCTAGAATCGCCCAGGGATTCCTCCTTTGGCGGCTCCGACTACATATGGCTTGGATGGCCTGGCATCACGGTTAACGATAAAATGAAGCTAGAGCTTAAAGAAAGGGTGTTGTCTCGGTATCAAGCCTATCCTGTTTTTCTCTCTGAGAAGGTAATGGAAAAGTTTTACCATGGATTTTGTAATAAAACCATCTGGCCCCTCTTTCATTATTTTCCATTCTACACTGTTTATAACGAGGAGTATTGGACTAACTACAAGGAGGTGAATGAAACCTTCTCAGATGCGGTCATGGAGGTTATAAAACCGGAGGATATAGTCTGGATACATGACTACCATCTGATGCTTCTTCCTAAACTTCTCAGGGAAAGGATTCCCGATGTCGCAATAGGCTTTTTTCTTCATATTCCCTTCCCATCATATGAGGTGTTTCGACTTCTTCCGGGGAAATGGCGCAGGGATATTTTGAACGGGCTTTTGGGGGCTGATCTAATAGGCTTTCATACACACGAGTACACGCAATATTTCTTGAGGTGCGCGCTCCGTATGTTGGGTTATGAGCATGACTTAGGAAAGATTATGGTGCAGAATAGGATTGTGAAGGCAGACACCTTTCCAATGGGCATAGAATTTGCGAGATTTAACGATGCTGGGAAAAGTCCAAGGATACAAAAGGAAACAGAGAAACTTAAAAAAACCCTGAAAGATGGTAAAATCATCCTCTCTATAGATCGGCTGGACTATAGCAAGGGCATCGCCAACCGGCTACAGAGCTTCGAGTTATTCCTTGAGAAATATCCAGAGTGGCACAATAAGGTAACCCTCTTTCTAGTGGTCGTTCCTTCCCGCATAGGCGTAGAGCAATATGCGCAGATGAAAAACAAGATAGACGAGCTTGTTGGAAGAATTAACGGGCGATTCAGCAGCGCCGGATGGACACCCATATTTTACCAATACAGGTATTTGCCTTTTGAGCCATTGGTTGCATTATATGCAGTCAGCGATGTCGCTTTAATCACGCCCTTAAGGGATGGCATGAACCTAATATCGAAGGAGTACCTGGCTTCCAGAAGGGATAAAACGGGGGTTTTGATCCTTAGCGAAATGGCAGGCGCTTCAAAGGAGCTTGGCGAGGCTATCATCCTGAATCCAAACGATACGGAGGAGATGGCAGATGCCTTAAAACAAGCATTGGAAATGAGCCAGGATGAGCAGATGAGACGCAATCAAATCATGCAGGATAGATTGCGAAATTATGATGTGATTCGCTGGGCAGAGGATTTCATTCGAGAACTGCTCTATATATATGAAGAAAAAAAGAGATACGAAGTGAAGCTCTTAAATCCTTCCATAAAGAGACAGCTCTTGAAAGATTTTATGAAGGCTGAGAGGAAGTTAATCTTTCTCGATTACGATGGAACGCTTGTTGCATTTCAGGATCGCCCAGATAAGGCAAAGCCGGATAAGGAGCTTGTAGGGCTTCTTACGTACATTTCAGAAAAGCCTAAAACAGATGTTGTTCTAATAAGCGGTCGCGATAGAAAAACCCTTCAAAGCTGGTTTGGCAATCTAAACGTAGCCCTGGTTGCAGAGCATGGGGTGCTGATAAAAGAGAGGGACGGGGACTGGCAGTTAATAAAGCCCTTGAAGGCGGATTGGATGCCGTTATTATTACCAATACTTAAAGTGTATGCGGACAGGCTTCCCGGCTCGTTTGTCGAGGAGAAAGAGTTCTCCATAGTTTGGCATTATAGAAGCGCGGATCCGGAGCTCGCTTCTGTGTTGGTGAGAGAACTCACTGATGATTTGATTCATTTTACCGCTAATATAGATGTTCAAATACTTCAGGGAAATAAGTTAGTAGAAATCAGGAATGCCGGGGTTAACAAGGCAACTGCAGGGATGTATTTCCTTTCGAAGGATAAATTTGATTTTATACTGGCGGTAGGCGATGATTGGACTGACGAGGACCTCTTTAAAGTGCTGCCTGAAACAGCATATTCAATCAAAATTGGAGTGACTCCATCCTATGCTAAATTTAATCTGCATGATCATATGGGGGTTCGCAAGGTAATTGAGGAGATTACAAAATGAGTGAGCCTTTTCATTTTTATACGCAATCGCATCTTGTTAAATTATTGGGGATTAATGCCAAAAATCCGGTCGAGCTCCTAGAGGGGCTAAAGAGGATTCCTATTTCCTCTGTCTATTACCACACACACAGGTTTTTACAACAACATCACTATCTCTCTCCCGAACCGCCAAATGATTTTGCCTACTGGATAGGAGAGGTTCTTAATTTAGAAGAGCTAGGAGAACTGCTAGCCAGTGTGGATACCGTCAGTTTTAATAATTTGGAGGAATTGAGAACGGAATATGTCAAAATCCTGACTGACTATATATCAGAGGGGAAATTTTTTGTTGATTGCGAAGAGGGGCACGAGTTTCATTTTATGAGCTGTCAGACCTTTGTTTTACCAACCCATTACTCCGCTCATAATTTAAAGGAATTTATCCAAATACTGGATAAGATAACCATAAACTCGATTTATTTCCACGTGTTCGAAGCGCGCATGAGACTTCAGAAAAATGAAAATGATTTTACTAATTGGTTTAGGGGTATAGGACAAAAGAAACTCGCTAAGGATCTTTTGAGCTTAGATCCCTACAATGTAACATTGGATGGTCTCAGGGAAAAAATAATTAATCTGGCGAGGAAATATGCCTGATATTAATGATTATGCCGCCATAGTGGGCCAGGATGTAATAGAAGAATTAAGCATATTAGGGGATAAGCTCCGAGGTAAAACGGTTCAGAACATCAATTCAACCGCTGTGGGTGGAGGGGTGGCTGAGATTCTCACGAGAATGGTCCCCCTCTTAAAGCAACTCGGGGTTAATGCAAGATGGGATGTTATAAGGGGAGATGAAAAATTCTTTACGATCACAAAAAAGTTTCATAACGCCTTGCACGGGGTGAATGAAGATATATCCTCCGATGATTTATCATACTTCTTGGGGGTAAATCGGGAAAATGCCGAAGGGATGAACTCCTTTAATGACGTAGTATTCATCCACGATCCACAACCGATCGCTCTCATTGAGAAGAAAAAGGATATGGGGGAAAAATGGGTCTGGAGGTGTCATATTGATTTTACTGATCCTCAACCCGATATTATGAATTTCTTGAAATCTTATATTGAAAAATACGACAGCGCTGTGTTTTCTGCCCCTGCATTCTCAAGGGATATCAACATTCCACAGATTCTCATTTCTCCCTCGATAGACCCCCTAAGCGATAAAAATAGAGAGCTAATGCCTGAGATGATTGACTCTGTTATTGAGCGTTTCGGTATTGATAAGGATAGACCAATCGTTACTCAAATCTCCCGTTTTGATTATTTAAAAGACCCATTAGGTGTGATAGAGGTGTATAAAAAGGTTAAAAAATACATTGATTGTCAACTGGTTATTGCAGGCGGCGGCGCTACAGACGACCCGGAGGGCATGAAGGTGCTTGATGAGGTAAGGGCAAGGGCTGAAGACGACCCGGATATACATGTCATACTGCTTCCCCCAGGAAGCGACATAGAGATTAACGCCCTACAAAGGGGCTCGTCAGTAATCCTACAAAAATCCTTAAAAGAGGGCTTTGGATTGACGGTTTCCGAGGGGTTATGGAAGGCGAAGCCGGTTATAGCGTCTGCGGTAGGAGGCATTCCGCTTCAAATAACACATAAGCATTCGGGCATACTCTCACACTCAATTGAGGGAACCTCTCACTATTTAAAACAGCTTCTCAATGAGCC
>JAKEHC010000150.1 GCA_022615255.1 Candidatus Dadabacteria bacterium
GAAGAACTAAGAAACTGCGTAAGAGACGGGCTTGAGTTCGTTAAATCTCAAGAGGGCGTGCGAGAGGCTGAAATATTCGCATCCTGGAACGATCAGCTAACGGTAAGAATCAACTACACCTCCGATATTCCATGTAACGGCGTGCATGAGCCAAAAAACATTGCCGGATATGGGATAGGGATATCAGCTGTATTCGATACGTCTGAGGGGCTTAAGATAGGATTTGGAAGCGATACAGGGGACTTAACGATTGAAGGGATAGAAAGGGCTTTAGAGAATGCTAGGCGGGGCGCTGTGAGCGACCCTGATTTTAAATCCCTTCCACGCCCTTTTCATCAACCGCCCGGGCTTACTTTTTATCATGATAAAAGAATAATTGACTTAGAAGATGAAGAGATGGTTTCGCTTGGATGGAGGGCTTTAAAGGGAGCCCTTCTCGCCTTCAAAGAACTGGGCTATAAAAGAAGCATTATTGTAGGAGGGGACGTAACGATACTAAAAGAGAAGATGGCGATAGCAAGCACCCAAGGCATAGATGACTTTGATGAATCGTCTGCTCTCATGTCCTCCATCACTGCAATGATTGAGGAAAAGGATGCAAAAGGAACCGGATGGTCTACTGCCACGCACCTCGATAAATTCAACCCCGAAGAATCTGGTGAGATGGCGGCGAGGAGCGCTATAAATACTATAGGAGGAAAAAGAATAAAATCAGGAAAATACAATGTAGTTTTTGGACGGCAGGCTGTCGCCACGCTTTTTTCCGAGCTGATTGTTTCATCTCTATCACTCAGCTCTATAGATTCGGGAAATTCTCCATTTGTCGGAAGATTGGGTGAAAGGGTAGCTTCGGAAAACGTTTTTATCTATGACGATGGGGCGAGGGCAGATGAGATTGGAAGCAAGAAAATCACCTGTGAAGGGCTTCCTACTGGGAGGACGGATTTAATTGATAGGGGAAAGCTGGTCGGGTTCCTTTCCAATCACTACTATGCAAAGAAATACGAAAGTAATGTCAGAAGGTTTACGCCAAGAAACGGATTTAGATTTGGAGGCGGGGGAAGAAGCTTCCAACGCAGCGCCTCGATATATGCCACCAATATTGTAATTGAAGGGGTTAGAGAGGCAACCTCAGAAAAATTAATATCCAAAGTAAAAAACGGAATCTACATAGGAAGGCTCTGGTATCTCTATCCCGTGCATGGGCTGGCTAGGGCGGATTTTACAGGCACCATAATAGGGGACTCGTATATAATAAGAGATGGGGAATTAGCTGAGCCGCTTAAACCGAATACGGTAAGAATAAGCGACAATTTTCTAAAGCTGCTTCAAAACATCACTGGGATATCCAAAGAGAAAAACACCACGCTTATCTGGGGCTCGGAGGAGGTAGTGATCGCCCCAGTGATCGCTGTAAAGGGAATGAATCTGGAAAACGTTGCGGAGTTTGTTGAGGAGTTGTAGTTCTATAATATTGCTATGGCTGATCCCTACATCCTCACCTTGCTTTACCAAAGGGGAGAATAATATCAGACAGGCCTGTCCTCGAACGGAATGAAGGAAATGTCCGACCTACCTGACCTTCCAATTCCACCAGCAAGACTGGTGGGCTACCCATGAGGGGGGAATAAAAGCATTCTAATTTTAGGTAATTTAGAATAGTATTAATAATGAGAGACTGACAATGCCAGAAAAGGTGCTTTTTTCATGGAGCGGGGGAAAGGACAGCGCAATGGCGCTTTATGAAATTCAAAAAAATAAAAACTATGAATTATCAGCGTTGCTGACAACAGTAACTGAGGATTATGATAGGGTCAGTATGCACGGTCTAAGGAGAGTTTTGCTAGAGAGGCAAGCAGATTCCTTAGGGACCCCACTTGAGAAAGTCTTCATTTCAAAGGGGGCTTCTAACGAAGAATATGAATCCAGAATGAAAGATGCGTTATTGAGGTATAAGAATGCTGGCGTTCAGTCCGTAGTCTTTGGAGACATCTTTTTACAGGACCTGAGAACATACAGGGAAGAAAATCTTGCAAAGATAGGTATGAAGGGTGTTTTTCCAATATGGAGGAGAAACACTACCGAGCTTGCTCATACATTCATAGATTGCGGCTTCAAGGCTGTTACTATTTGTGTTGATTCAAATTTCCTGGACAAAAGGTTTGTTGGGAGGGTGTTTGACAAACAATTTTTATCTGAGCTTTCACCTACCGTTGACCCTTGTGGAGAGAATGGAGAGTTTCATTCCTTCGTATATGATGGACCGATCTTCCGGGAGAAGATATTATTTAAAACTGGAGAAATCGTTTTGAGGGATGACCGTTTTTGTTATTGTGATTTGATACCTGTGGATTAAGTTATCCTTGAAAGCCACGCGTATGTAGCGGTAGGCTTTAGCCTTCCATATTTTTCTTATGGCGACCTGACCTGACTGAAGCCATGTAGGGGCTGAACACCGTTCAGCCCACCTTGTATAAGGGTAGAAGGAGGGGAGAGGGATGGAGGGGGTGAAAATGGCGACCTGAAGGTCGCCGCTACATTATAAGGGAGTAAAAATAGGGAGGGATTGCTTCGGTTCCCTCGCAATGACGAAAATACGAAACGCCGATAGGCGGGGTTTTCCAAACCCCCTGCAGAGTTTAATGTAGGGGCAGACCCCCGTGTCTGCCCTATCGTTATTATAATAAACCCGGGTAGCCCACCAGTCTTGCTGGTGGGTGTCATGCTATCGCACGCACCTATGCACGGGGTTTTCTAACCCCGTAAGGGCAATGCGGGACTGGAAAGTCCAGCCTATTGGATTGGAAAGGAGGGTGTCATCCCGAAGACCCTGATATATATATTTTCTATATTTTGATATAGAATTATTTGAAACTAACGGACAAGAATGAGCATGACCAAACCAATAATAGGGATTACAACTGATATTAAAGCAGATGCAAAAGAGGAGGAGAGTTTTGTAATAGAAAAGACCTATGCCCGGGCTATAGCCAACGCGGGGGGCATCCCCATCCTTCTTCCCTCTCTTTCTGAAAACGGGTCTCTTCTTAATGATGTTTTAGAGAAAATTCACGGGCTCCTTCTCCCAGGGAGCAGGGATATGGACCCTAAATTCTATAACGAGGAGCCGCATCCGAAGCTCAAGCCTATGAGAATCGAAAGAACCCAATCAGAGATGATGCTCTTTGAAGGAGCATTGCGAAGGGATATGCCTGTCCTTGGTATATGCGGCGGAATGCAGCTCATAAATGTTTTTTTTGGAGGCTCACTCTATCAAGACATCCCGTCCCTAATCCCTAAAGCCCTTACACATGAAAAGGGCTCTGTTCATGAAATACTCGTTGAAGACGGGACGCTTCTCAAGGGCATCACTAAGGAAAAAAACTTCTCTACTAAAAGCTATCACCATCAATCCGTGAAGGCGTTAGGGAAAAGATTAAGGATTTCAGCAAGGTGTCCCGACGGCGTAGTAGAGGGGATAGAGGCGAGTGATTCCTTCATACTCGGCATTCAGTGGCATCCGGAAAGAGAGGAGACGGAGATATCAAAGAGGATCTTTATGGCTTTTATAGATGCGTGCAGGAATAAATAAGAGCCCCCCTGATTTAAAGGTTATGAAATCAAATAAAAAAGACATTCTCGAACCTTTGAGAACAGATTTGGTGAATTTGTTTCACATAAAGGAAGTGAGGGGCGTACTTGATACCTTAAAGGCTAAAGACTCGGAGAATGGCAAAGTCATAGAAGATAATCTATTGCCTATTATTGATTCATGTTCCAAGAAAGCATCTGGTTTCTTGGCAGTTACAAAGTTAAATTCTGGTGTTAAAAAGGAAGAAAGGCTTCTACATGAGGTGTTGGTTGCACAGGAGCTTCGAGATGACCTTGAACAGGCAGCCCAGATCATTAGGTCCAGAATGACCCCATACCTTTCATATTCGGAAACTATGGCTCGACGAAAAGCTGACCTTCAAGGCTTTGCTCACGAAGCAGAACAGAAATTTATTGATGACTTGATGGATGAGATAGGGAATTACATAGATAATAAGCGAAAGATTTTATCAGACAGAATTGAAAACGAAACAACAACGGCAGAAGACTTACAGATACATTTATAAAACCAGCAGCAAAGGGGGCAAAGTGGATCAAAGAAAAGGCTGGTATGACTCAAATGGATAGTTCCTGGGACAAACTCCTAGTGGAGAGACTTCTTGAAGAAGAATTAGGATCGGAGATACTTAAACGAGATATTAGTAAGATTGTAGAAAAACAGAAACAGGAGTTTGAATCAAGTTGGCAAAAGAAGATCGCTCAAAACCCTCCTGACGTGGAAACGATAAAATTACTTGCAGGATCTACTGGAAAGCATGGTAATACTGACATTGGAATCCATCTGGAAATTTCTACTAACGTATTAACCGGCGGAATTAGTGCCGCCTTAGCTGCAACATTTGGACTAGCCGCTGGATGGCACACCTTGGAATATGCATTGCTAGAAGTCTTTCCTCCCGCCGCTATTATTGTTGTGCTATTAACTGCTGTAACTTTTGCATTTACGGGAAAATCAGCACGAGAAAGCCGTAAACAACAAATTGAAAAGGTAATTAAACAATATTATGCCATGTTGATTATTTCTCTTTTCAAACAACCCCTAAAAGAGTTTAATAATCAAACTTTGCCCCAAGTTTTACACCAAAAAACTATCGAATGTGTTGATACTGTTTTGGAACACTGGGAAAAACAGATATCGGGTGAGCTAACCGTGGAAGACTACCGCGGTTTGACCAATGTAGTTATACAATTCTTAGCTAAATTGGACAAAGCTGCAGAGTTGTTAAAAGAAGTTATAGTTGTCACAAAAAAAGTAGAGATTAAGTGAAAATTGTCTTGGGGGTAGGCATGTTTATTAGAAAAGTAGAGGATCATTACTGTGGATATTGAAAAAGAAATAAAACGCCGTCTTCGGGCACAACAATTAGGTACAACGTATTTTTCTACTCGAAAAATCAATATTTGGTCCGAGATAAATAGGGAAGAATTAATGAAATGGGCTTTGGCAGGAGTAATTTTGACTGGAGACGTCCTTGCCGAAGATGCACCTGGAGAGGTAGGACATTCACTGGCACAAATACTTGCCGAAAAATTCAATCATAATTTTGACGCTTACGATAAAGCAATTGATGCGGCATACAACGCCGGTACTGGTGGAAGTTCAGCACTTCATCACCTATTAGATGGACAACATTCTATTTGGGGAGCATTAGAGGCTGTCAAAGATGAGTTTCCTGATGATACATTTTTACAGGAGTTAATACAAGCAATTGAACATCTTATTCGAGACCTTTGCTCCATATCTGGGATAAATCCTTTATTCTCAATGACGCGGGATACTTTCGAGGCTATTAGTTCAGTTGTAGCTCCGCTCGGCATTTCGAAAATCTACCTTGCAGATGCATTAACAATAAATGGTGTAGAAGTCCTTGGAGCGACAATGCTAATCCCAGCTATGTTATTAGGGCGTAAGAGCTTAAACACTGTAAGAACGCCTGAATTAATAGGATCACTTATTGTATCTTCTATCGCAAGTGCTAATCCTCTACTGTTAGCTGCAGCAGGTTACGCAATGTATAAGTGTTGTAAAAAACGTGACGAAATATCATGGAGACAATTATGCATTTCAGCAGGTAAAGGTGCCTTAGTTACTGGTATCGTTACAACTGTAACGTCTCCTATCGGTGGGCCTGTATGGATTGGATTAGCCGCTAGCATGGCAACAGCTATCGCAGTTCGAGCTGGGATTGGAAAATTTGAAGAGTTATGGCCACAATTATGGCCTGCTTATCAAGGTGTCGAGCAGCGACTTCCTTCAATGATCCAACAAATAGATATTTCGGCATTGTCGTAGTCTCTATTGGTTATTAGGCTCGACTAACTTATCCATAAATTGCAAGCATTAAAATTGGCATGAAATCATACAATATAGAATATAATAATCCTGCAAAAGTATTCTAAATTAATTATATACATCTAGAATTATAGTAAATCTGCTGCTAGAGATAAACGAAGCTAATACACTCAGCGTCACTCCGAATAACAGGTAAAATAATACTA
>JAKEHC010000151.1 GCA_022615255.1 Candidatus Dadabacteria bacterium
AGTATTCTGAGGTCTTAGAGATAAGATAAATCCGAAACTAGGAAACGTAAGAAGCCACTCGTTGAGAGGAACTTCAAAAGGTCTGGGTATTCTGTCAATATAAATTTCCGCCCCCTTTCCTGAACCCTCGAGAAGCATCAGTGTAGAGCCGATAAGCCCTGCCATGCTTACATCCCTTGCCGCATCCGCCAGTCCGTCCTCGGCTATTTGAGGCAGGACCTCCAGTTGACTTAAAGCCTCCATTCCGCTCAAGTTACTCGAAGAGTCCCAGAAATTAAACCCAGAATAAAATTTCCCCTTAAAGCTAGAGATAAAAATTAAATCATCGTCTACGCGAGCATCAAAACCCGAAAGCAGTTTATTAGCCCTGCCAAGTATGAAGACAGAAAGTGAAGAAGAACCAATTTCCTCAGTTAAATGCCCGCCGACTACCGGAACCATGTAACGGGATGCATTATCACTAATCCCACGAAGCGCTTCATTTATTTGTTCAATATCGGACGCGAAAAGCACATCCACTATAGCCATAGGCCTCCCACCCATAGCGTAAATGTCATTAACATTTGTAAGGACAGAGGTGCGCCCGGCAAGGTAAGGATTTGATTTTAAGAGCGAGGGGTAAACACCTTCGGCGGCTAGAAGCAGATAACCGTCTTTGGTTTTAATAGAAGCGGCATCGTCACCTAGAATTACATCATTGCCATCAATTTGAGAGACACGAGGTAGGAAGTGCCAGAGGCCCTTCAACTTTCCCTTCTGGATTAATCTAGGAGAACTACGTAAAGCCGAAATTAGTTCCTTCATTTTTTCCCTCTATAATTCAACCACTAAGGCTCTAAGTCACAAAGAAGGAATATGGATTTTAAAGTGTTTTCAGTAGTCAAAATACAGAATCCAGAAGATTAAGTATTTTGGCTTCTTGTTTCTGAATTCTAATTTCGTGTCCCAGTGTTTTCGTGGCATAGCTTTAAGCCGAATCCAAATCAGCCTCCATTAGCTGGTGAAGAAAGCCTTGATACATAATAGGCTTTCCTACGGGTACCCAGTTTAACCTCTCAAAGAATCTCACGTTCTGAGGCTGTATGTATGCAAGAAATTTTGTGCAACCTTTGGACTTTACTGTTTTTACCGCAAGCTTTACAAGATTTGTCCCTACTATTCCATTTCGAAAACCGGGACCGGCGTTAAGCCTTCCACCAAACCAAGTATCCCCCTCTTTTTTGTAGCACCTGACCCCGCCTACCACTTTCCCAGTTGATTTTTCAACTGCAACTAGGTGCAGCGCATCTTTGTCATATTCATCAGTATCATTTTCGGCAAATATCCTCTGTTCCTTAACAAATACCTCATGACGTAAGCCGAAATACCCGGCTAATTCCTCATCAGTCTCCGCAATCTTGAAGACAAACTCCGCCACCATATCCTCCGCGTTAAAAGAAAATTATGGAGAAAACTTTTTCTCTACATAAAACAGTGTTTTATCCGATATCTATTATATTCAACATTTTATTAACTCTAGTAGAGAAATGCAAGTACCTTTCTTAGAAAACGAAAAATAGATATTTTGAGGATAGGTATTGCGTATGAAATAACAATCAGAAGGGGTTACAACTTAGCCCTATTCAGGAGTTCAAAGCCTCTTATTTCTTCTTAAGGGTTTGTATGGAAGACGATTCTATCAATTTATCCTTGCGGTTAGACCCTTTAGTAAGGGTATATAGTTTCTGATTACATCAACATCCTTAGCCTTTGGAGCATTCCTGAGATAAGTCTCAAGGTCGGCTAGTGCTTGGGCGAAACACTCAAGACCATAGTAAAGCATTCCTCTATCCTTTATCTCATTCATATCTCCGGGATTTATAAGAAGGAGCTTATCAACAACTGAAAGAGCCTTAAGACTGTTCTTCGAGCTCAAGTAAATACTCTTTAGGTTGTGAAGCATTCTAGTTAGTATTTGCTTTTTTGTGACAGGCTCAAGGAATTCGCTTTGAAGTTGAATATTGCGCCCGTAGATTCTATTTAAAATTTCATCGCATTCCTTTTTCGTGAGGACCCTTCCTTTGTTAAAAGGGTCAATAAGAATCTCTTCACCTAAACCTGAATATTTTACTATGAAATGACCGGGAAATCCCACCCCAGTTATTGGTAAACCCAACCTATTCGCAATCTCTATATATAGGACCGAAAGAGAGATAGGAATACCTATCTTTCTGTCCAAGACATCGTTCAAAAAACTATTTTTAGGGTCGTAATAGTCATCCTGGTTTCCTCTGAATCCCTCTTCGACGAAAAGACACCTGTTCATCTCACTTATCATCGAATGGGGGGCGGCACTATGCCCGACACGAACATTAATTTCTCCAGCCATTAGGTCTAGCTTTGAGAGGTACTCATCAATATCAAGGTCAGGGTACTCCTCTTTTGCAAAAAGAAGCGCAGCCTTGGCAAGCTCGACTTCTTCATCCTTTCTACTTACCATCTCGTCAAAAAGCCTTCGCGCTTCGGGTTGGTTTTTCATTTCCTCTTGAGCTGATACGCTTTGTCCTTTTTTAAGAAATCACTCTAGTCATATTATAACACAGCCTATTGAACCTTTGAGAGAATCATCAGATTTCATTTTCATTAGAGTCCGCTTCATCAGAAAAGACTACTGACTAAACTCATCCGAAAACATTTGATAAAAATCCTCCCTCATGGTAATTTCCCACTAAATTTCAAATTTCTCGGAGGAAAAACTGGAGTGTCAAAAATAGCCTCTGTAAAAGCTAGAGAGATTCTGGATTCACGCGGAAACCCTACCGTTGAAGTTGATATTATGTGTAGCGACGGCTCCTTTGGAAGAGCCGCCGTGCCTTCTGGGGCTTCCACAGGAGAGCACGAAGCGCTGGAGCTTAGAGATGGAGATAAGAAGAGGTACCTTGGGAAAGGCGTTCAAAAAGCGGTAAGAAATGTTAATGATGTAATCGCCCCCAAAACAATCGGTCTAGACGTAACCGAACAAGCTGATATAGACAAAACTATGATTAAGCTTGATGGCACCGCAAATAAATCAAAGCTTGGAGCAAACGCCATTCTTGGAGTATCGCTCGCAGTAGCAAAAGCCGCTGCGAATTCCAAAAGGCTTCCACTCTACCGTTACCTAGGTGGGAATTCGGCAAATATACTACCCGTCCCTCTTATGAACATAATAAACGGCGGCGCGCATGCGGACAACAACCTTGATATTCAGGAATTTATGATTGTGCCCCTGGGATTTAATTCTTATTCCGAATCAATAAGAGCAGGGGTAGAAACCTTTCACCGTTTAAAGGGAATACTGAAAAATAAAGGTTATTCGACATCCGTGGGTGATGAAGGCGGGTTCGCACCCAACATGAAATCAAATGAAGAGGCAATTGAATCCATACTCGAAGCTATAACACAAGCGGGGTATAAGGCGGGGGAAATCCCTTTAGCCCTTGATGTAGCATCCAGCGAATTCTATAAGAATGGGAAATACGTAGTCGGAAATAAGAAACTCAGTAAGGAAAAAATCGCAGATTTATATAAAAGCTGGGTCAGCAAATATCCAATAATCTCCATCGAAGACCCACTGGCTGAGGACGATTGGGAAGGGTGGAAAATTGTTACAAAGGAGCTTGGGAGAAAGGTTCAGCTTGTAGGTGACGACCTTTTCGTGACAAACACCAAAAGGCTTTTAAAAGGTATAAAAGAGGGAATCGCTAACTCTATTCTGATTAAAGTCAACCAGATTGGAACCCTCACCGAAGCATTAGAAGCGATTCAGATGGCTGCAAAAGCGGGTTATACCTATATAATCTCTCACCGTTCAGGAGAAACGGAAGACTCCACCATTGCTGATATCGCCGTTGCTACCGGAGCGGGACAGATAAAAACTGGCTCGGCCTCGAGGAGTGACAGGGTGGCAAAATACAATCAACTCCTGAGAATCGAAGATGAATTAGGAAGTGAAGCAAGGTTCTTAGGTAAGCCAGCATTTAGAATCAACTTTAAATAACTAAACTTTGCTAGCCGTTCTTTAACAGTCGCTGAATCAAAGTTATGCCTGCATTCAGCAGAATAGAAATTTTAAAACTATATACTCCCTGCAATAAACCTCTCAAGTATCGCTTTCCCTGTGTGAAGCCTATTTTCCGCCTGTTCAAATATGATTGAATTCGGACCATCTACAATATTATCAGTGATCTCTTCCCCTCTATGAGCGGGAAGACAATGCATCACCAACACATCAGGCTTTGCAATAGAAAGAAGCCCGCTATTTATCTGATAAAGTTTGAAAACCTTCATCCTCTCCCCCATCTCATTTTCCTGCCCCATGCTCACCCAAACGTCGGTGTAAAGAACATCCGCTCCTTTTGCAGCTTCCCGGGAATTGTTTGTAATCTCTATCTTCACATTTTTAAGATTATCCCTCTCTTTTATTATACCGCTATCGGGCTCGTATCCCTTCGGGGTTGCAACGGCAAGATGGAATCCGAAAATAGCAGAAGCACCGATAAGAGAGTTGGCGATGTTGTTTCCATCCCCCACAAATGCGAGCTTCATTTTTCCGATATCAACACCCTTCTCCCATAATGTAAACAAATCCGAGATGATTTGGCAAGGATGTTCAAGGTCGGTGAGTGCGTTAATCACCGGAACAGACGAATGTCCTGCAAACTCCTCGATTCTTTCCTGACCATACGTTCTGATTATTACCCCATCAAGATAAGATGAAAGCACACGGGCTGTATCAGCGATTGACTCGCCACGACCGAGTTGTGTGTCACGCGAGCTTATGTAGATCGCGGACCCCCCGAGGTCCTTTATTCCCACCTCAAAAGAGATTCTAGTCCTGGTAGAAGATTTTTCAAATATCATACCGATAATCTTCCCTTTCAGTGTATGGCTGTATCCTCCCCTTTTCTTTAGTTGTTTAAGCTCAAAGGACCTGGCGAATAAGGCTTCTATTTCCTCTTTTTTCAGGTCAAAGATACTTAAAAAGTGCCTAAGCATTAAGAAGCCTCTTTAAAAGATTCATCCAGCTTTTCGGTAGCGAAGTCAATCTCCCCTTTTGTAACAATTAGCGGCGGCAGGATTCTTATAATCCTCTCCTCTGTTAGATTGAGTAAAACCCCTTTTTCCAAACATCTTTTGATTATTCCTTTCCCTATATCCTTTCTCTTGAGTTCTATTCCTAGAATAAGCCCCTTCCCTCTAACCTCTTTTATCAGCTTATATCTTTCGGCAAGGGTTCTAAGTCTCCCTAGAAAATACCTTCCCATTGCGTCAGCGTTATCCAGCAGCCCGTTGCCTAATATCGTCTTTAAAACAGCGCATCCAGAATTCATTGCAAGTGGATTTCCTCCGAGAGTTGAGCCATGTGTTCCAGGGGTTAAATACATTGCAACGTCGTCACGGGCTAGAACCGCGCCCGTAGGAATCCCCCCGCCTAAGGCCTTTGCTAGGGTCATTATATCCGGCTCTATCCCATAGTGCTCATAGGCAAACAGCCTTCCTGTTCTTCCAAGCCCGACTTGAATCTCATCCAGAATCAAAAGCACGTTCCTTTGCGTGCATATCTCCCTTACCTCTGGAAGATAGTCCTCAGGAGGCATTACGACACCGTTTTCCCCCTGAATGGGTTCAATTATTACAGCGCATACCTTGCTATCATCCAAGACAGACCTTAATGGCTCGATCTTCCCATATGGAACGAACTTGAAACCCCCTGTTAGAGGCTTAAACCCCTTTTGGTATTTCTTCTGCCCTGTGGCGCTTAGGGCGCCGAGTGTTCTTCCGTGAAAAGAGCCCAGAGCAGAAACAATCCTGTATCTACCTCCGTTGGCCCCTCCCCACTTTCTTGCCAGTTTTATTGCCCCCTCGTTTGCCTCTGCGCCGCTGTTGCAGAAGAACACCTTATCGGCAAAGGAGTTTTTTACGAGGATTTCAGCGAGCTCGACCTGAGGCGCTATGTGAAAAAGATTCGACACATGAATCAAAGTCCGAGCCTGGTCCTCGATGGCTTTTAGAACGGCAGGATGACTATGACCCAGGTTTGTTACGGCGATTCCAGTAATAAAGTCAAGATATTTTTTGCCATCAATATCCTTTACCCAGCATCCCTCCCCACCTACAAGCACTAAAGGGTGGCGGCTGTAGGTATTCATCACATATCTCTCAAATCTGGCGATTATCTCTTCCGTTCTCAAAGTAGTATCTCCGTTCCCACACCAGCATCAGTAAAGATCTCCAGGATAAGTGCGTGCTGAACCCTTCCATCAATGATATGGGCTTTGTTTACGCCTTCATGCAGAGCCTCTATGGCGCATCTAACCTTTGGTATCATCCCGCTTGAGATCACCCCTTTTTTCATAAGCTCTCTAGCAGATGACTCGGTAAGTGAAGAAATGAGCGCCCTTTCCTCATCCAATATTCCAGGCACATCAGTAAGAAGAATCAATTTCTCAGCTTGAAGCGCCCCGGCGATCTTCCCCGCGACATGGTCGGCGTTTATATTGTAAGATCCCCCTTCCTCATCAAAACCGACTGGAGCGATTACAGGAATGAACCCCGTACTCTCAAGCACCTTTATCAAATGCGGATTTATTCTTTCTACCTCCCCCACCATTCCTAAGTCAGCGTTCTCTGAAATCTCTGCCCCGTCCTTAATAATGCTTGATATATCAACCTTCTTTGCAACTATCATCTTTCCATCCTTGCCCGATGCGCC